>CAYNDI010000092.1:0-8607 GCA_964395955.1 uncultured Dehalococcoidaceae bacterium | reverse complement strand
GCTCCACCAGGACGATGCAGCTCACGCCGTCGCGGAGCACCGGGGTATCCGGGTAGGTGGCCCCCTGGCCCTCGAAAATATCGATGATAAAGCGGGCGATGTCCTCCTTCTCCTCCAGGTTCATGCCCGCCATGGGTTCGTCGAGGAGCAGCACCTTGGGTTCTAAAGCCAGGGCCCGGCCCAGTTCCACCCGCTTGCGCATGCCGTAAGGGAGCATCCCCACGGTTGTTTTACGTATTGATTCTATCTCCAGGAAATCGATGATGTCTTCTACGGTCTTGCGGTGCACGATTTCCTCTTTATGCGCCCACCCGAAATAGAGAGCGCTGGTCAGCGCATTCTGCTTCATCAGGACATGCCTGGCGGCCATAATATTATCCAGGGCACTCAGTCCGGTATATAATTCGATATTCTGGAAGGTCCTGGCCAGACCCATTCTGGCGGCTTTATCGGGTCGGATACGGGTGATTTTTTTACTATCGAATGAGATTTCGCCGGACTGCGGCTTATAAAAACCATTTATACAGTTCAGCAGGCAGGTCTTGCCGGCACCGTTAGGCCCGATGACAGCCAGAATCTCTCTATCCCTGATATCGACGTTGATATCGATGAGGGCTCGCACGCCACCGAAGGAAAGAGAAAGGCTCTCAATTTTTATCCTGGTGTTGTAGGTGCCTTGTCTTTCGGTTGTTTCTCTGTTTGATGTTGTCACTTTTTAAATCAGGACTCCGCTGTATCTCCGTGTACTAACCGTTAATCAGACTGTCCCGGTATTGAATAACCCTGGGGCAGTCAGCACCTTTACAGCCGGTCTGTCTAAGCTGCCGCTCGTTTCTGGCTGAATCTTTACCGGAACCGGCGTATTTGTGATACCAGGTGCACCTCGAGGTACCGTCTCTATTTACAATCAGTGTTACCTCTTCATCGACAGCATCACAATAAACGGTCGTCGCGGTTAATTCCCATTCGGTCATGCTCAATCGTCAATCCTGCCTGTAAATCACTTTCATCTTACTATTAATCGAATTGGAATTCAAACTAATTCTCCATGTATGTTTGATACGGTCTGGACTAAAGATAAGAAAGCTGTGGCAGTGACGCCACAGCCGGAATTCATACCTTTCTTCAATTTATAATACGACGGGAAGTCCAATCATACAATGGTAGTGCGACCCCGGCCGGATTTGAACCGGCGATCTCCACCGTGACAGGGTGGCATGTTAGACCGCTACACTACGGGGCCACATCATTTAAAGACTGCGAAGTACCAACCTCTTGTCGGCCCTAATAATATGAGTCTATCAGAGGCAGGATAATGTGTCAAGATAGCCAGCTTCGGTTCGGACTGTATTTTATGTTATTCCCTCTGTTTCACGTTGTTGTCTCTATTTATGGATTATGGTATAATTACCTAAAATTACGCGAGGAACAAGAGTGGCGAGAAAAAAAGCAGTAGAGAAGACTGAAGACACCAGACAAGCGGAATACGAACTGGTCTACATCATAAATCCGGATGTAACCGAGGAAGCTCTGGAAAGCAAGCTAAATAGCATCAGTGAGTATATCACCGGTCATGACGGTGTTGTCTCCAATGTTGATAAATGGGGTAAGAAAAAGCTGGCATACCCCCTGAAACATTATCTGGAAGGTAATTACGTTCTCACCAGGTTCAAGATAAGCCCAGCACGATGTAAGGAACTCGAAGCCAACTTAAAAATATCCGAGGAGATACTAAGACACCTTCTGTTAAAAGTTGAGAGTTAATTTCGAGGGTTTTTAAGACACGAGTTGAGCCGGGGAGGTGAAGAGGCAATGCCGAGTCTAAACAAAGTGATGATTATCGGGAATGTTGGGAACGAACCGGAGATGCGTTTTACTCCTAATGGAAAACCGGTTACATCTTTTTCCGTGGCTACGAACTGGGTCTATACATCACCGGAGGGAGAACGCCGCCAGGAGACGGAATGGTTTAGTGTAGTGGCCTGGAACAGGCTGGCCGAGCAGTGCAATCAGTTTCTGGCTAAAGGCAGACTCGTCTACGCCGAGGGAAGGATACACACCCATAATTGGGAAAGCCAGGACGGGCAGCCGCATTCAAGAATAGAAGTAATTGCCAACCGGGTTATCTTCCTGGATAGGCGGGGCGCCGCGCCTCTTTCGGACGAGAAGCCGGATGAAGCTGGTGAAGCTGGTGTAGCTGAGCTGGAGCCGGAAGACCTTCCGTTTTAATTAACGAGTATTCATAATATAATAATAATGAGGACAGGATGACACAATCTAGAGACACCAGACCGAGGAGAACGGGGCGGGCCAGGTACATACCTAAGCGGAAAATCTGTTTCTTCTGCCGTGATAAAGTTGAGCACATTGACTATAAAGACGTGGCTATACTGCGTCCCTATATATCAGATAGAGGGAAAATCTCCCCCCGTCGTAAAACCGGTGCCTGCGCCAAACACCAGCGTGCCCTGACTATCGCTATCAAGAGAGCGCGACATCTGGCTTTGCTGCCGTTTGTCGCTGCTCACGTTCATAAAACGGGCGGCGTCGGTCTGAAAGGCTAATATCGCTGGTCAACCGCTCTCAAACTTTCCATTTCTCCAGAAAACGTTGTAGTATTAACAGGGAGTAAAAGTGCCGAAAAGAACCTATCAACCAAAGAAAATCCCCAGGAAACGCAAGCACGGTTTCCTGGCAAGGATGAGTACGCGTGGCGGCCGGGCTGTTTTGAAATCAAGACGATTAAAGGGGCGGCAGAGATTAGCCGTTGTTTAAAAGGATATTTCTTCGTCCGGGTGTGTTAGAGTGAGGGGAGAACGCTATCTTACCAGGAATGTTCAGTTTCAACTCATATATGAAAAAGGTGGTTCATGGGCAGGCAGGGAGGTTGTCGTTAAAGCTTTGCCCAATGAACTTGAATTAACCAGGTACGGCTTTACGATTGGTAAGCGTGTCGGCAAAGCCGTGGTCAGAAATAGAATAAAGCGCCGGTTGCGCGAGATATTACGGCGGGCACCGCTGCAGAAGGGCTGGGATGTCGTTATTATTGCTCGTATGCCGGCGGCACAGGCAGATTATAGAAGCCTGGAAATATGTGTCAGGAAACTTTTGAACCGGGCGGGACTATCTGTGGGGGAATATGAAGGCGTTAGCCCTGGAGTTAATTAAAATCTACCAGCTTACCCTGTCACGGGTGCTACCGCCGGCCTGTCGCTTCTCGCCGACCTGTTCTCAGTATACTTATGAAGCTATCGGCAAATTCGGTCTGTTTAAAGGGATTTATCTGGGTATCCGGCGTATTACGCGCTGCCACCCTTTTAATCCGGGCGGTTATGACCCGGTCCCGTGACACGCCGGCTTATTTAACGAGGAGAATATTATCGAATTGAGTAGAAAATGGAACATCGGCCGGGTAGTGCTGCTGCTGGCATTGATAATTACCATTAGCCTGGTCGGTTTGAGCTGTGTCAAAGGCCTGGCGTCTATCGGCTGGTCGGGAGGAATCGTAGCCGATGATGTTCTGTACGTAGGCTCGAAGGAAGGCCGTCTGGTAGCGATTAATCTAACCAACGAAAGCCGGCTCTGGTCGGAGGCTCTTAAAGCCGTCAGTCAACCGGGGCTGTTCAGTTGCTCTCCTATGTCAGGCGGGGGAGGTTGTGGTCAAGGTTCGGCGGGAGTAGCTGTCTACGGTACCCCGGTAGTATCCGGCGAACTTGTCTACATGGCCGGATATAACGGTAAAATTTACGCCTGTAACATCGATAATCTGGCGACGCGCTGGGTATACCCCAGGGATTCCTACCTCCCGTCTCTCGTCGGGGGTCTGGCGATCGCCGGAGACAAGATAATATTCGGTTGTTCCAGCGGTGAGATTGATAATAAAGATGTTGAAGGTACCGTATTCGCTCTGGATGCCGTCACCGGCGATTTCCTCTACAGCTACGAGACCGAAGATAAGATATGGGGCACGCCGACCGTTGACGGCGACACCTTCTACATCGGCTCTTTTGATAAAAAAATCTACGCGTTTAATATTTCAGATGGCAATAAAAAGTGGGAGTATGCCACGGAAGGTTCCGTCATCGCCACGCCCCTGTTGTATCAGAATATGGTGATTATCGGTTCCATGGACAGGAATTTATACGCCCTGAATGCATCCGACGGCAGTCTCAAATGGAAATTTACCGGTAGTAACTGGTTCTGGGCTGAGCCGGTGGTCTATAACGATATGATTTACGCCGGCTGTCTTGACGGCTATGTCTATGTCCTCAAGGCGGCTACCGGCGAGAAAGTGGCTGAGATAGACCTCACGGAGCAGATATCCTCGCGGCCGGTTATAGTGGATAGCTCTATTATCTTCGCCACCAGAAAAGGTGTCGTCTATTCGCTGAACACCGGCACCAATGAGGTAAAACAACTGGCGGATATTGAGAAGGATGTGGACGGCCCGTTAACAGCCTATAACGGCATTGTCTATATCCATACCCAGGACAAGATGTTACAGCGTATCAATGCCAGTGACGGTTCGGTATTAACCGCTTATTCTCTGGCGAAATCGGATTAATGAAGTAGCTCAAAGGAATAAATGCGTTGAATGCTTGGGAACTGATAATACAGCAGCCGATTATTAATGTGCTCATCGTGATGTCGGCTTACCTGGGCAACAGTTTCGGTGCCGCTATCATCGCCCTGACGATTCTCGTTAACCTGGCGATGCTGCCGCTGACCCAGAGCCAGATACGCTCCTCCAAGGCGATGCAGGACCTGCAGCCGAAGATTGCCGAGCTTCAGAAGAAGTACGGCAAGGACCGGCAAAAGCTTTCCCAGGAGCAGATGAGGCTTTACAAGGAGTCCGGCGTCAAACCTGCCGGCTGTTTCATAACCATGATTATCCAGATGCCGGTGTGGATTGCCCTCTATCAATCTATTATGCTGGCGCTGGCGTTTGCGCCGGAGGGCCTGCTGAACCTCTCTCGTTACCTTTACCCCTGGGATATCGTCTTCACTGTCCTGCCTTTAAATCGCATTTTCCTCTCACTGGACCTGGCGAACCCCAATATTATTCTGGCTGTTCTCGTCGGCGCCACCATGTGGATGCAGCAGAAGATGTCGACTACCACCGTTTCCACCGACCCGCGTCAGGCGCAGCAGAGCCAGCTGATGATATGGATGATGCCGATGATGTTCGGCCTGCTGGCGCTTTCTTTCCCCGCCGGACTGTCTCTCTACTGGGTAACCTCCAGCGTCGTCAGAATCTTCCTGCAGTACCGCGTTACCGGCTGGGGAGGACTCCGCCGTCAGGCGGCGAAGCAGACCGACGCTGATAAAAAGTATGTTAAATTCCAGGAGGCAACCCAGCGTACATCTACGGACGATGTTGGCGCTGATATCATTATCGAGGGAGATAAGACGGATTCCAGTGCGTTAAGGCCCGATAAATCAAGGTATCAACCCGGCAAGGACCGGATGAAGCGTCGCCGTAAAAAATAGGCGCATTATCGATATGAGGTAAGGTGGATATGGAGATACCTGAAGAACACAGAGAAATTTATGATGGCACCAAAGAGGTACTGGAGAAGCTACTGGAACTGTTGGACCTGCCGGCTACCGTCATGCTTTCCGAAGAATTCACCGTAATAGAAGATGATGGTAATCTTTCCTCCATCGGCTTTAACATAGAAGGTGAAGACCTCGGCATAATCATCGGGCGGCGCGGACAGACCATGGTTTCTCTACAATACATCGTCAGACTGATAATGTCGCATAAAATGGAGGTCAGGTTCCCCATCGTTCTCGATGTCGAAGGTTACAAGCAGCGCCGCTGCGAGGGGCTTCGCACGCTGGCTCTCCGGCTGGCGGAACAGGTAAGGGATAGGAAAACATCCTTTGCCATGGAGCCGATGTCACCTTTTGAAAGGCGGGTTATTCACATCACTCTGGTCGACCATCCCGATGTTATCACCGAGAGCACCGGTATCGGTGATTCGAGGAAGGTCGTTATTATACCTAAAAAATTGCCGGACTATTGATTTTCCCGACTGTTTGTGTTAACATAATTCTGTTAAAGGCTGTGACGGAGAAGAGTAGGGGTGGTTATGGATAATCAGCGAGTCTGGTATGGTGCGAGCAGACCTATCCTCACCCGGAAAATCCCTCCCGAGCCGCCAACCGAAAGTCCTTCGACAGGCTCAGGATGAGTAGGCCTGGACGGTCCCGTCAACCGTTATAATTGACGAGGGCATTAATATGTGCCCTGTTGAGTGTCCCCTTCACGAGAAGGGGGAATCCGGGTGGTACCGCGGGAAGATAAAGTCTCGTCCCTGGTGACGGGGCTTTTTTATTTAGGAAAGGCGTCATTGCGAGGAGCGTAGCGACGAAGCAATCTCCGTCGCTGTTAAAAGCAGTATCGCTCCTGCTAAGAATATATAATAATAAATTACGGGAGTTTATCATGTTTAAGCCAGTCGAAAGTAAGGTCAGTTTTCCCCGGATGGAGGAGAATATTCTCGCCTGGTGGCAGGAAAAAGACATCTTCCGGCGCAGCGTTGAAGCGCGTAAGGACGGGCCGCGCTTTGTCCTGTACGACGGTCCTCCCACCCTCAACGGTAATCCGGCGCTACACCATTTTCTGACCTCTGTTTTCAAGGATGTCATTCCGCGTTACAAGGTAATGAAAGGCTATTACGCCCCGCGTATCGGCGGGTGGGACACGCACGGCCTGCCGGTAGAGTTGGAAGTGGAGAAGCAGCTTGGTTTTTCCTCCAAGACTCAAATTGAAGAATACGGCGTCGACCGCTTTAACGAGTTATGTCGCAAGAGCGTTAACAGCTACATGCGTGAGTTTGAGGAGCTTATCGCGCGCAGCGGCTACTGGGTCGACCTTGAAAACGCCTACGTAACCATGAAGAACGAGTACATAGAATCGTGCTGGTGGGCTATCAAGCAGATGTGGGATAAAGGGCTTATTTACCAGGGCTACCGCGTGACTCCCCACTGCCCCCGCTGCGGCACCTCGCTCAGTTCTCACGAGATAGCCCAGGGCTACAAGGAAGACACGGAAGACCCTTCTGTTTACATAAAGTTCAGGGTTGCCGAAGGATTTTCCGATATCCCTGACAAAGATAAACCGGTCTATTTTCTCGCCTGGACGACCACTCCCTGGACATTGCCGGGCAATACCGCCCTTGCCATTGCCCCCGATGCCGAATATTCGTTGCTTGATGCCGGTGAAGAATATCTGGTCATGGCTTCGCGCCTGGTAGGTGCCGTCGGCCTGGAAAACTATCCCGTGGTCAAAAAACTGGAAGGCAAAGCGCTTATCGGGGACAGCTATCAGCCGCTATTCAACCCTCATGACTTCTCCGTGGAACGTCTCCGGTTTCAGAAAAGCGGCTCTCTGCTGGCTCAGGAGCCGGATAAAACACTGACCTATCGTGTCATCAGCGGCGATTTCGTTACCCTGGACGACGGTACCGGCATTGTGCATATCGCGCCTGCCTTCGGCGAGGTCGACCACGAAGCCGGTAAAGAGTGGGAACTGGACTTCGTCCAGCAGGTGGACCTTCAGGGTAATATAACCGGCAGCTTTCCCTTCTCCGGCAAGTTCGTTAAAGACGCCGACCCCATGATAATCGAAGATTTAAAGTCGCGCGGCCTGCTTCTCCGCAGCGAGACCATCAAGCATACCTATCCCTTCTGCTGGCGCTGTGATACCCCGCTACTTTATTATGCCAAGGAGACCTGGTATATCCGGACCACCGCCCTGAAAGACAGGCTGATGTCCGGCAATGATGAGATTAACTGGTACCCGGAGCATATCAAGCACGGTCGCTTCGGCGACTGGCTGGAGAATAATATCGACTGGGCTTTCTCGCGGGAGCGTTACTGGGGCACGCCGCTGCCGGTCTGGCGCTGCGATAAATGCGGCCGGTTCGAGTGCGTTGGCGGACTGGAAGAAATCAAGCAGAAAGACGGTTTTTCCGGCTTTAATGAACCGCTGGACCTGCACCGTCCCTGCGTTGATGAGTTGACTTTTTACTGTTCGGAGTGCGGTGGTCAGATGAAACGCGTCCCCGAGGTTATCGACGCCTGGTTCGATTCCGGGGCGATGCCGGTTGCCCAGAGCCATTATCCGTATGAAAACAAGACCCTGCTTGAAGACGGTAGTTTCCCGGCTGACTATATCTGCGAGGCGATTGACCAGACCCGAGGCTGGTTCTACAGTCTACACGCCATATCCACGCTCCTGTTTAATAAACCCTGCTATAAAAACGTCATCTGCCTGGGGCATATACTCGATGCCAAGGGCGAAAAGATGAGCAAGCGCAAGGGGAACGTCGTCTGGCCGTTTGAAGTCATCGAGAAACACGGCGCCGATGCCCTGCGATGGTATCTCTATACGGCCTCGGCGCCGGGCAATCCGCGTCAGTATGACGATAAACAGCTTGGTGAGATATCACGCCGCTTCCTTTCTACGCTCTGGAATGTCTATTCCTTCTTTGTCATGTACGCCAATATCGATAACTATCAGCCGGCCTCCGAAATGTTACCGCCTCCCGGCGCCGAGTTGGACAGGTGGATTCTTTCCGAGCTTAATCAACTCGTTGT
>CAYNDI010000091.1:0-8698 GCA_964395955.1 uncultured Dehalococcoidaceae bacterium | reverse complement strand
AAAGCCCATCGGGTTCAGCCCGTAGCCCTTCACGTAGGGCTTCACCAGTATATAGTTCATCCCGAACCACAGCGGCAGGCAGGCGGCATCGTCAACCAGCATCTGCTCCGCCTGCCGGTACAGTTCCAGGCTCTTTTCACTGTCTCCCTCCACCGCCGCCATGTCCAGTACGGCATCCACGGCAGGATTGGAATACCCGGCAAAGTTATTCTCGGCTCCGGTACGGAACAGTACGTCCAGGAAGTTCTGCGGGTGGGGATAATCGGCTACCCAGCCCATATCGAACATCTCATCTTTCTCTTCCTTGAGATTATAGAAATACCGGTCCGGCTCCAACTGGCGTACTGTAACCTCTACCCCCAGATTTTCCCGCCACTGGGTGATAGCCGCCTCCAGCGTTGCAGATATCAGTCCTCCGTAGCCGGAAGTCGTCAGTGTAATGGGCGGCAGGTTGGATACGTCGCCGTACCTCGATTGCCTGATAAGCTCCCTCGCCCTGTCCACATCGTAATATGCCCCGACCAGGTATTCATTATAGCCCGGGATACCCGGCGGCAGAATGCCATCAGCGCGCTGCACCAGGTTCCGGAATGTCAACGATATTATCCTGTCCTTATCCAGTGCGTGAGTAAAAGCCCGGCGTACATTTACATCATCGAAAGGGGGCTTGGTAGTGTTGAAGCCGATCCAGCTGAAACTCAACTGGGGCGTTATCTGCAGGTCTTTCAAGAAAGGCCCGGCTTCATCGGTAACCTTATCGATATAGATAACCGAGACACCGGCGACATCTATCTCACCGGTCTCATACATGTTCATCGGCACGCCGCCCCACAACAGGTATTCGGCACGTTCAATCCTGGCCATCTCTCCGTAATACTTCTCGTTCCTCTCCAGGACAAGCAGCTCATTTTCGCGCCACTCTTTGAGTTTAAAAGGTCCGGTGCCGTTCGGTCGCCGCCACCATTCTCCGCCTTCCGCCACGTTGTCTTTGTCCACGACAAACGCCGTGGGATAAGTAAGCTTGTAAAGGAAATACGACTTGGGAGTATCTATAGTTACCTGGAATTCATAGTCATTGACGACTTTGATACCACTGATTTCTTTCGCCCTGCCCTGTATGACATCCATTACGCCGGCGATATCACCGAGGTACGTTCCGGCGACTCGAGAACCAGTGGCCGGGTCGCAGGCACGCTCCCACGAATATTTAAAGTCGCCGGCGGTTACCTTGCGCCCGTCCTGAAATCGTACATCCTCACGCAGGTAGAACGTATAAGTGCGGAGGTCCCGGCTGATTTCCCAGCGTTCGGCAATATCCGTCACGGTATTCAACTCGTCATCGAGGCGCAGCAGCCCACCGTAAATCTGGGCGATATATTCGTGGGAAGTCATCTCTGCCGAGACGGCCGGGTCGAGAGTATACGGGTCTATACCGTACTGCTTGAGGACCCCGCTTCCGGAAACTTCGGGGACTGTAGTAGTAGTATTTTCCGGCTCGCAGCCAGCGAGAGGCAACCCGCACAGGAAAACAATTAAAAGAAGTAGAGATGATAGTTTTTTCATACTCCAGCCATAAGATTATTCCACTAAAACAATATACCACAAACCCCCTCTCCGCGCACGATAATTTAAGTGAAATTGATTGCCAAACCAGACATGAATGGAAGCATTATTTGACATTTGTCCATTTATGTGCTATTTATATGACTATAGGTGCCATTAAAGGAGGGGGAGATGTTACCCAGTGAAATGATTATTTTAATGGCTATTGGCGTAAATAAGAAAACAGGCAAGAGTTTACTCTCCCGGCCGATGGACGTAACCGGTGAGTATATCGGTTACCTCTTTGACTCTCTGGTCAATCGCGGCTACCTGAAACAAAGCGGCGTACAGGCTTACCAGCTTACTCCTACCGGTCATGAGGCCATTTCAGGCTTTATTAAAAAGAACAAAACCAAGTCAAGGGATGTGATCCGGAGATTGCGACTGCTGGGTATTGATATAAGCCTGGAGCAGGAACGGAAAATATACGAAATGTGGACAGGAGGGGTTCAGGTCAAATAGAAATTCTGTGAATTCATACCCGGCTTATGGCCGGTATTAAACAGTACACAGGGAAAAGGTTCCTGTGTGGCCTCCTTTATTATTGTGAGTCATGCATTCTACTCGGGGGATGCATGGCTCGCGATTTTTGTAAACCATGATATTACCGTCCGCATTTGAAATAGAACGAATCATCACCGTATAATCAATAACAAAGAAATACCTGATAAGGAGAATAAATATGATTCCCGAGAAGTATGCCAAATACTATAAGAGTAAACCCGTTATGGACTTCACCAAGCTGTATCCCGAGCTGACCTCCCCCTCATACCACATTCACGGCAGAGAGTGGAACTCCGGCTACAGGATGGACTGGTTCTGCGTCACCGAGCCTTTCCTGATGATAAACGAACCCCACACTCACGATTTCGACCAGTTTCTGGCTTTCCAGAACGCCGACGCTACTAAAGTAAACGAGTTCGATGCCGAAGTCTGGCTTTACCTGGGCCCCGAGGGTGAACAGGAAAAGCTGGTCATTACCGAGACCTGTTTCGTACATGTCCCGGCGGGCATGGTCCATACCCCTCTGGAGTTCAGGATAATCCGTAAACCCATCGTCTTTATGGATATCGCCCTGACCACCGAGTACGTACGCAAGCCGGAAGACGAATCAAAACCGATTACGAGAGAAGGACAACACCAGTAACCGGGGATTATTTCGGCAGGATTTCACGGCGGGGAGAGCGTTTTAAAACAGCCCCTCTCTTTTCAGGCTGGCGTGGCTCTTTCCGCCGATGATAATATGGTCAAGGACTTCGATACCAACGATTTCCCCGGCCTCGACCAGCCTCTTGGTCAGTTGAACATCGTCCTCCGAAGCCTCGGTATCACCGGAAGGGTGATTATGAACGAAGACGACCGCGGCGGCGCTGGCGGATATCGCTTCTTTAAATACCTCCCTGGGGTGAACGACGCTGCTGTCCAGGCTGCCCACTGATATCTCGGCTATCTTTATCAGCTGATTCCTGGTATCGAGCAACACCGCCAGG
Organism: uncultured Dehalococcoidaceae bacterium; assembly: GCA_964395955.1. Taxonomy (GTDB): domain Bacteria; phylum Chloroflexota; class Dehalococcoidia; order Dehalococcoidales; family RBG-16-60-22; genus CAYVPT01. The sequence continues at coordinate 5,606 of CAYNDI010000091.1, read as the reverse complement.
AAATATTCTTTCTTTTTATCTTTCAGCCTGCCCGATACCAGACCGGCGATGTCATCGGGAGTCTTGATTATTGTCTTCCCCGTCGATTCCGAGTATCCCTCCACGCGGCTGGCAAGTTCTATGGCCGCCTTTATCTGGGCGGCTTTGGCCAGGCCGATACCGCGTACCGTAGAGAGTTCTTCCAGAGAAGCCCCGGCTACCCCCTTGAGACCCCCGAACCGGCTTAATAACCTCTGGGCGGTTACCATCACCGATTCCCCGGCAATACCTCTTCCTAAAATAAGCGCCAGCACTTCCTGAGCGGATAAGGCCTCCACTCCCAGCCTCTGCAACCTTTCCCGCGGTCTATCGGATACGGGTAGGTCATGGATGGTCATGGAAGTGTACCTGGTATCCGGCGGCTTTTTCATGTCAGAACAGTCTAGCACCTGATGCGTGAAAATAGCAAGGATACTGACGTGCTATTATTTAGTTCTTTAGGTGACACCTTGGTAAAAACTTTCATTGAATTTGATGGTGAGTTATTTACAGATTCAGGGTTTACCAGATTTAAAAACAACATGAATTTGAATATTATCAGAAATAATAACTGGACTCACGAGTTACTCGAAGGAACAGCACAAGGAGAAAAATGCTCTGCGTAATCCGGTCCAAAGCCTGTAAAAGGTGCGGGGGAGACCTCTCCCTGGAGTGTGATATTTACGGGGTATACATCCAGTGTATCCAGTGTGGCGCCACCTGGAGCAAGCAGGACCTGGCGCCTGTGGCTCGTGATACCGGAAAAAGCCTTAAAGCAAGGAAAGCCAGCCCGGCCGCGACCGCCGGCAGAGAAAAATAACCTGCGTCCTCTTCCTCAATTAGCCTTTACACCCTCAAGAGAAGCCTTCCATTGAGTGTTCAACCCATCCATATCAAAGCCATACACTTTAGTCAAAGCCTCGTCATAGCCGCTGCCCCGGTGAAAGGCATTGAGCAATTCCAGCATCTTTTCCCGGCCGAATTCGTTGACGAGATAACTCACCACCTTATTGCTCTCGGCGTAGCTTAAAATAGACTCTTCGGCATAAGCGGAAAACGGGCTGGCCAGGCTGCGTATCGAGATAAGCGTATTATCACTCCTGGCCCGGGATATGGCGCCCTCGAATTCAGACCCGAGTTCGCCTTCCGACATCATCGCCAGTCCTTCGTCAAGCCAGGTAGGCAAATTATTATAAGGATTAAAGGTCACCTGATGTATCACCAGATGGGTCAGTTCGTGGGCGACAGCCCGCTTCCCCCAGTCGAGGCCGGAGGACCCCGGAGAGATGCCGATGGCAATAATGCCGAACTGGGTAAAGGCGACGCCGCCCGTCCACTCCTGGGGGAAAATCATCGAGCCCCGCAGGTCCGAGGAATTAGCATAAATATAGAGTCGGACCGGGTCTTTCAGTTCGGCACCGGTATTTATCGAAAGGCGGGTCAACGCTTCCTGAACGGCATCCATCAGTTCACCGGCAAATGATTCGTCGCCGTGATACCAGTACAGTGTCACCTCGCCTTGAGTAATGCTGTGCCAGTCATAGCGATTGTCTTCTATCCGGATGCTGTCAGGGGATGTTTCCAGCCGGTTTCCATCAGCATCGGACACCGTCCACCAGTAGTCCACTTCCGAGCCCGGGGGCATACCGCCTGATTTCCTCATGTCCCATGTCCATTGCGTCTTCACCCGGGTTGCCGGTGTGAACCCGACGAATATTTCGCTGACTATCTCCGCGTGATGCAGGCGGTTGACCGTATAATGAAGGCGTATATCGCTGATATTGACATCGCTGGCGGCGGTGACGCTGAAGGTGATACCGGCCGGAAAATTTATCATCACCGAGCTATCCAGTACCGCCAGTTCATTACCGGCACTCACCCCACCGGGTATTAATATCAGTAGTGATAATATAGCCACAATTACGAATACTGTTTTCTTCATTATTCTTCCTCACCTATTATGGAACGCAGGTAAGCATCGATAAATCCGTCGAGTTCACCGTCCAGTACGGCATCGGCCTGACTCGTCTCGTAATCGGTACGGTGGTCTTTCACCATCCGGTACGGGTGAAGGACATAGCTCCGTATCTGGCTTCCCCAACCGGCCTCTATCCTCTTTCCCTTGAGACGGGCTTTCTCCTCCTCCCTCTTTTCCAGTTCCCTTTCCAGGAGTCGCGCCCCGAGTATTTTTAAAGCAATATCCTTGTTCATGTGCTGGGAGCGCTCGCTCTGGCAGGTCACCACCAGACCGGTCGGCAGGTGCGTTACCCGCACCGCGCTGCTGGTTTTCTGCATGTGCTGCCCGCCGGGTCCACTGGAACGATAGGTATCTATCTTGATGTCATCGGGGCCGATATCAAGATCAATATCCTCCCCGGCTTCCGGCATAACCTCCACCAGGGCGAACGAGGTGTGCCGGGCATGGTCGGCATCGAAGGGTGACAGGCGCACCAGCCGGTGGACACCGTGCTCCGACTTTAAATAGCCGAAAGCGTACTCACCGTTGACGGCAATGACCGTGCTCTTGATACCCGCCTCATCCCCGGGGGAAGTATCCAGCACCTCCGCATCATAGCCGCGGCGTTCCGCCCACCTTAAATACATCCTCATCAACATCTCCGCCCAGTCCTGAGACTCCGTACCTCCGGCGCCGGCATGAATGGCCAGGATGGCATTCCGGGTATCGTACTCCCCGCCCAGAGACAGCCGGAACTCCAGGGTATCCAGCTGCGCGGCTATCCCGTCCAGCTCTTTTTCTAACTCGTTTTGAAGCGACTCATCTTCTTCCGATAGAGGTATCAATTCGGAGACGTCGGACAGCTTTTCCTCCAGTTCCCGCCACTGCTGCACCACCCTGCTGTTATCGGCAAGCCGGCGCATGACTTTCTTGGCATTAGCCTGGTCCTGCCAGAAATCGGATGCGGCGGACTGCTTCTCCAGCAGGGTGACATCTTTTTCTTTATCGGCGATGTCAAAGATGCTCCACGGCCATGGCAACCCTGGCCCGCAAATCGGCTAGCCTGTCTTCTAACTCCTGCATCTTAACTCGCCTTTCTTCAAAGATTTATTTTTATGTCCGGCTCCGGCAAGAGCCATACCCTCTTTCAACCTTAAAAACCCTCCCGCCGCCTGGTGAGCCAGGCGCGTCGGCTCCGGCAGGCGGTAGCCCCGGCAGCAGGCCCTTGTCCAGTGAATCGCCGCCGCCAGATTAATCTTATGGCCGATGGACACGTATACCGGCTTGACGCCTGTCCTGGTGCGCAGGACCGCCCCGATTACTTCGCCATTATCAACAATGTCGGCACAGCCGCCGGCTTCATTATCCGGCTCTTCATGGCGGCCGCACAACCTCGACTTGGCGCAGCCGACGGTGGGGATATCCAGGCAGAGCCCCAGGTGCGATGCCAGTCCCATCCGCCGAGGGTGGGCTATCCCCTGCCCGTCCACCATGAGAAGGTCCGGCGTCACCGCAAGCTCCCCGCAGGCTGCCAGTATCAGCGGCGCTTCCCGGAAGGAGAGCAGTCCCGGCACATAGGGAAAATTAAGCCGGTCGGTAACCACTTTCACTTCGACCAGTTCGAGGCCGGGATAGTTCAGGACGACCACTGCCCCGGTACCCGTCTTGGCCCACCGGTTGACGGAGATATCGACGCCGGCAATCAGTCGAGGATTAACGATATCGCCGGTGCGTGAGACTTCGCCAGCCAGCCCGGATTGTATCTCTCTTGCCCGGGCCGTATTGACCTGCCAACCGTGCCGGTGAATTATACGCATACCTTGATTATAAACGCCACCAGCGCAGATGGCAATATAAACCATCCGTTGATAACATTACGGAATCACACCTTACTACCTCCCAATTATTAAAAAATCTAAAATTACACAATTTCTTAACAATATTTTACCCCAGCCATTGACAGACATAACATGATAGTGCATAATAGGGGACGTATAACTTCGATACGACTAGAAAGCAGGTGTTAATGCTGAGAATCAGACTGCGGCGCGTCGGGGCTAAGAAGAAGCCCAGCTACCGACTGGTGGTCGCCGACCAGAGATCTCCCCGAGACGGGGCATTCGTGGAAATAATTGGACATTTCGACCCCATGACCGATCCGGAAACGATAGTGGTCAAGGAGGAAAGAGCACTGCACTGGCTCAAACAGGGCGCCCAACCGTCAGAAACCACTGCCAGATTACTAGGTAAGGCAGGTATTCTGGAAAAGTTCAAACCAGTCAAGGAGTAACCATGAAAGACCTAGTGGAGTACATCGCCAAATCCATTGTCAACGAACCCGATGCAGTGAACGTGGAAGAGGAAACCAACGAGGAGGGCATCACGCTAAAGCTAAGCGTGGCCGATGATGACAAGGGAAGAATCATTGGTAAGCAAGGCCAGATAGCTCAGGCTATGCGCACCTTGCTCAGGGTAAAAGCTGCCAAGGCTCAGACCAGGGTCAGACTAGAAATTTTGTAAGGTATTTCCCGAGAAAACAACCGGAAACCGGGGTATGGGGAGGAGGAACTCTCTAACCTGATGGTGCTTTTTGAAAAAGAGAAGCAGGGAGATTGACAGCGCTCAACAATAAAGTCATTTTGATAAAAAGCCGCTGAAAATATCAGCGGTTTTTTTGTTTGAGAGAATTTAATCTAAAGTTTGCGCCGCCGCTTCATCTTGTCCGCCACGGAAAGCCTGGCGATGGCGCGCCGCAGGGCGGCCGCCGCTCTCAACTCGTCCAGCCCCGTTGCTTCTCTGTCGCGCAGCCTCTCTTCAGCCCGCTTTCGTGCCGCCTCGGCGCGGTCAATATCTATCTCCTCGGCTCTCTCGGCGCTGTCCGCCAGGACGATAACGCGGTCGGGACGCACCTCCAGAAAGCCGCCGGAGATAGCCAGGATGTCCTCCTGCCCTCCCCGGCGCACCACCAGCTCGCCGGCCTGTAAAATAGTCATCAGGGGGGCGTGGTGGGGCAGAATGCCCAGCTGGCCTTCTTCGCCGGGGGCGATCAGCGTATCCACTTCCTCGGAAAAAACGATACGCTCGGCGGTAACGATATCGAGTTTCAAACTAGGCATTAGCCTCGGCTCCCATAGTCCTGGCGGCTTCCACTACTTCCTCAATGCCGCCGACCATATAGAACGCCTGCTCCGGCAGGTCGTCATACTTGCCTTCCAGGATTTCCTTGAAGCCCCGCACCGTCTCATCAATCTTGACGTACTTGCCGGGACGGCCGGTAAAGACCTCGGTGACGAACATGGGCTGCGAAAGGAACCGCTGAATGCGGCGGGCGCGGGCGACGGACTGTTTGTCCTCTTCGCTGAGTTCCTCGATGCCGAGGATGGCGATGATGTCCTGCAGGTCCTGGTAACGCTGCAATACCCGCTGCACTTCACGGGCAACATTGTAATGTTCCTCGCCGACTACCATGGGGTCGAGGATGCGGGAGGTGGATGTCAGCGGGTTAACGGCGGGGTAAAGCCCCTGCTCGGCGATAGACCTTTCCAGGGCGACCACGGCGTCCAGATGTCCGAAGGTAGTTACCACGCCGGGGTCGGTATAGTCGTCGGCGGGGACGTAAATAGCCTGGAAG
>CAYNDI010000090.1:0-8746 GCA_964395955.1 uncultured Dehalococcoidaceae bacterium | reverse complement strand
ATTTCTCAGATTACAGGAATTAGTGACATAGCGGCTTTACTGGCTATCTTTGGCATTAATGCTTCTATGATATTGTTCGGTGCGCTGCAGGAGAAATATGAAAAACCGGGCAAGCCAAGCTGGCTGCCATTCTGGTTCGGTAGTTTCGCCGGTATTATCCCCTGGATAGCAATCGTGATTTACGTAGTAGCACCCGGGCTGACTGTTTCGCCACCCGGATTCGTCTATGGAATCATTGCCTCCCTGTTCGTTTTCTTTAACTGCTTTGCTATAAATATGGTATTGCAGTACAAGAAGGTGGGGCCCTGGCGGGATTACCTGTTTGGCGAAAAGGTGTATATCATTCTCAGTCTTACGGCCAAGGCGTTGCTAGCCTGGCAGGTGTTCTTCCCGGTTTTGATGACATCCTGACCGTTGAGCAGATTTCACTATTGGTCGGGATGTTATAGCTAATGTGTACGGAGGGGAATATGAACGTACAGGTTATTACCGATAGTACCTGTGATATCCCCCAAAACCTGGCGGAAGGACTCAGCATCCGGGTGGTTCCGATATACTTACGCTTCGGCGAAAAGACCTACCGTGACGGCGTGGATATACAGAACGATGAGTTTTACTCCATGCTGGCATCTTCACCAATCCATCCGGCGACATCACAACCCAACCCGGAGGATTTCACGGGGGTATACAAAGAATATTGTGATACTGCCGATGGGATAGTATCCATACACATATCATCCAGGATAAGCGGCACATATAACTCAGCAAAGATAGCTAAAAAAACATTGGAAAGCCAGTGTCCTATAGAGGTTATCGATTCCAGATTCAACTCGGCCGGTCTGGGTATGGTGGTAATGGCGGCAGCCCGGCTGGCACAGTCCGGCGCCGGCTTTTCTGAAGTCGTTAAGGAGGCACGTAGAGTCGTTAGCCAAGTCAGCATGTTCGGCATGTTTGAGACCATGAAGTACCTGGCCCGAAGCGGCAGGGTGAATAAAACGATAGCGGCCGCCTCACGGATTTTGAACGTCATGCCACTACTTACGTTTCGTGACGGTGAAATCGTACGTGCCGGGCTGGTACGTACGATCAACAAAGGCAAGGACAAGATTTTTGAATTTGTGAAGAAAAATATACCGATAAGCGAACTTATCATAGTACACAGTCAGGTAATCGACCAGGCCAATCAACTGAAGCAACGCCTGAGTGAATTTATAAATGAAGAAGATATTACGATAGCTCAACTTGGGGCGGGGCTGGGTGTGCACGGCGGTCCGGGTGTTTTATTAGTGACTATTAGAAGGACTGAAGCACAACAACAGCAATAGAGGTGATTTTATGGTAACGCAGCAAATAATCCTGCTCATTATCAACGTCATCGGGGGAGCCGCCGTGATCGGCAGCTATATTTTCGGGCTCAATGCACAATCAGGCGGGGCGAGTGTTCTCTGGGGCGGTGTCCCGGAGAATATAAGGCCGGTATATGGTGTCTCAATGATTCTGTCTGCCCTGGGATACTTCGCGTTTATATATTTCATATTTTTCAGGCTCGTGCCCGGCGAAGTATCAATCGCCAGCCGATTCGGTTTCAGTCTGTTTTACGCCATATTTCTTGTCATCCTCATACCCTCGGCTTTATGGATGCCCTTTACCAATATGTACGTTGGTAACCCAAGTACAGGATTATGGTTAGGTATACGTACTGTCCTGTCGCTGGTGGGTCTGGCCTCGATAGCCCTAGTATGGGCGCTTTTAAGCCTTGAGACAAAAACATCCGGCTTTTCTTACTGGCTGGCAGTGGCAGGGAGCGGTTACTTCGCCTTCCATACTGCAATTCTGGACGCTATAGTCTGGGCAGCGTTATTTAAATAGAATCTAATCAGGTTGTACCCGGGTTCTATCTACCAATTTTCTACTTGACAAATATATTTCCTTTAAAATATAATTGCAACTAGGTGCAATAACAGTGAGTTGCGTAATAACATTAAAGGAAAAAGGGCTCAAGCTGACCCCGCAGCGTATGTTGATTGTGGATATAATCCACGAGGCCGACGGGCATCTTACCGCTGAGGAAATCATAAGACATGTACAGACCCGGATGCCCGGCATCAATAAGTCCACCGTTTACCGCACGCTGGAACTCCTGGTAAAAGCCGGCTGCGTTTATAGAAGCGGTATCGGTGATGATTTCATCTATCACCACGCGGAAGAAGGGCATCATCATCACCTTATCTGCACCGGCTGTGGTAAAATTATCAACTGCGACGAGAATCTTTTCGCACCCTTGCAGAAGTCTCTAAGAGAACAATTCCGCTTTCACGCCGACTTCAAACACATGGTGATGAGCGGGCTCTGCCGTGAATGCAGAAGCAAGAACAATTGAAAAGCCCATAAATTTTTCCCTGTTAATGCAAATAGTTGTTATAAATACCGGATGCAGTAATATTTAACACAATGATAGATACAAAGCTGGCCGCTCTTCGAATCAATGTGTCCCGGGAGACCGGAGAGATAATGCTACTGATTAATACCGAGTGCGGCCTCCGGCCGGTGATGTGCTGGCCCGATGTCAACAACTTACAGGATTTCGCCAGGACACTGCTCGGTATCTGCGGTGAAATACAGGGAAAAGACATTCATAGTCGGTCATTCCCCGCAGATGAATGGCTAGATAATATCTATAACGGCAACTGTTAAAAAGTGAGTGAAAGGAGAAAGAAGTCCTTGAAAAAATCCGGAATTGTGTTCATAGCGGTCCTTGTCCTGAGTTTACTGGCAGGTATTTTATTCAGCGGGTGTTCCTCGGAAGACTCGACGAAGCTTAAAGTGGTTACCAGCACATCCCTGATGTCCCAGATAGTTGAACGTGTCGGCGGCGATAAGGTCAGCGTCATCAATATTATCCCCCCGGCACAGTGCCCGGGGCATTTCGATATCAAGCCCGGAGATATCCAGAAGCTGGCCGATGCCCGGCTTTTCTTCATACATAACTGGCAGGGCGAACAATTCTCCGATGACCTGATTGCATCGGCCAATAATGAAAATCTCACCACGGTAGTGGTTGATATAGCGGGTAACTGGATGACACCGCCGGTACAGCGTGAGGCCACCGAAAAAATAGCCGCCGCCCTGGCCGAGACGGACCCTGACAACGGCGCTGCCTACCAGAAAGCCGCCGCCGAATACCAGGGTGTCGTCACCGCTAAAGAGTCTGAAATAAAAGCTAAACTGGAAAACGCCAACCTGTCCGGGATTAATGTCCTCTGTAACGAACAGCAGGCCGGTTTCGTTAAATGGACCGGACTAAATATAGTTACCACCTACGGCAGACCGGATACCTTTACCCCCCAGGTAGTGAAAGAACTGGTGGACAAGGGCCGGGAAGGACAGGTAACTCTGGTTATAGATAATATGCAGTCCGGAGGAGAACCGGGCAAAGCCCTGGCCGAAGAACTCGGGGTAGTGCATATTGTTCTCTCCAATTTCCCCGGCGGCTATGACAACACCGAGACCTGGGAGAAAGCTATCGACAAGAATATCGAGTTGATACTGGATGCTATCGGAAATTGAGAAGCAACATGACCTATGACAAAAACCTTAATACCCGCACGATAGACATTGAAAATGCCGTCGTTTCTTACCGCGAGGATATCGCCCTCAGGGGTGTTTCTTTCAAGGTAAGCAACGGCGAGTTTGTCGGTATCGTCGGACCCAACGGGGCCGGTAAGACCACCCTGCTGACTATCGTCAACGGTATGGGAAAGCTGATTCAGGGTCGGGTAAGCGTACTCGGCCATGCTCTGACTTCCGGTAACGGTCACTCCCTTAGAAAAAAGGTAGGCTACGTGGCGCAGGCGGAAAACATCGACCCCAGAATGCCGATGAACGTACGCCAGGTAGCCATGATAGGAAGGTACGGTGTACTCGGCCTTTTCCACAAGCCAGGCAGAGCTGACTGGGAAATCGTTGATATGGCGCTGGAACTGGTGGGCATGACTCATCTCGCCCAAAGACCTATAGGACACCTTTCCGGAGGAGAACAGCAGCGGGTGGCTATCGCCCGGTGCCTGGTTCAGGAGCCGGAGATTTTTCTGCTGGATGAGCCGACAGCTTCTCTGGACTGGAAGGCTAAAACCGACATTATGGAACTGGTCAAGCGTATCCACGACCTGAGGAAACTGACTACTCTCTTTGTTACCCACGATTTAAGCGCTCTTCCTGTTTCCTGCGACCGGATAGTATTAATGAAAGACGGGCTTATCTGGGATGAAGGCTCGCCCCGAGAGCTTCTTACCAGCGATAAACTCGGTCAGCTTTATGATTTGCCGGTTACCGAGGTAGAAAAAAGACTCGGGGAGGCCGCGCTGGCCTGATAAAAACAGTCTCAATATTATGGATATATTTACCTATCCTTTCATGCAGAATGCGATTCTTTCCGCCTTCCTCGGCGGGATTGCCTGCTCTATAATCGGCGTTTTCGTGGTTTTAATGCATATGCCCTTTATCGGCGTATGCATGTCACACGCCGCTTTCGCCGGAGCGCTCCTGGGACAGTGGCTGGGATTCAATCCTATGATAGGGGCTTTTGCCTTCAGTCTCGGCGCGGCGGCGATAGTCGGTCCGCTGGCCGACCGCGGGGAGCTGAACCCGGAGACATCGATGGGAGTGATTTTTTCACTTATGCTCGGGCTGGCTTTCCTTTTTATGGGACTGATGTCCGGACCGAAATCCGCGGCTCTTGAGCTGCTGTGGGGCAGTATTCTGACCAATACCCGGAGCGACATTATCATCCTGGGAGTGGTGGCCGTCCTGGTGGTAGGCATCGTGTTCGTATTCTATAAGGAGATGCAGGCGACTATTTTCCAGCGGGACATGGCCCGGGCCGTCGGGATACCGGCGACGGTGATGCTCTACAGTATCCTGTTTCTCACGGGCGCCACGATTACAGCATCGTTCAGCTCCATCGGCGGACTGCTTATCTTCAGCCTGATCCTCAATCCGGCGGCAGCCGCCTACCAGCTTACCTATGATATGAAACGCATGTTTTTCCTCTCGGCGGGTTTCGGCGTCCTGTCCACCTGGATGGGACTGCTGTTTTCCTATCTTTTCAATATTCCCAGCGGCGCCACCATAGTGGTGACTTCATCGGTAATTTTTCTGATTGCGGTTATCTTCTCTCCCAAGAGAAAAGTGAAGCGCTGGCAGAAGAAACCGTCAGGAGAGAAAGCAGCATGAGTCGAGACTTTTTTAACTCGAGGGCCGCTACCTGGGACGAAAACGTGGCGGAGAAAGACGCCTCCAGGCTGGAAGCTATGGCGGCACGTCTCGATATCAGCACCGGCACCGGGGTATTCGTGCCTTTTCTCCTGAAAAAGCTCGGGCGGGATGGAAATCTTGTCTGTCTGGATTTTTCCGAGGAGATGCTGAAAATAGCCCGTTCCAAGGGTTTCGAGGGGAATATCCGTTACCTCTGCGTCGATATTGAAAACAATCAGCTGGCTGATGAATCCTTCGATGCCGTGGTCTGTTACTCCGTTTTCCCCCATTTCACCGACAAGCCGAAAGCCCTGAGGGAAATAAACCGCCTGCTGAAGAAAGACGGCAGCTTGTTTATCTGTCATACGTCGAACCGGCAGGCTATCAACGAGATTCACCGGAGTACGCCGGAAGTATGCGACCATATTTTCCCGGAAAACGACGACACGCGGCGGATGCTGCTTGAGGCCGGATTTAAGGGCGTCAATATCAGCGATGGAACAGATGACTACCTGGTATCCGCCAGGAAGTGCGGCTAGCTCTTTTACCCAGCCGGCGATACCGGAGTTAATGCGGCTGGAAACACAGGATTTCCTGCCCGGTTAACGCCGCAATACCGGCTCCGGTTACCCCGAAAATAATCAGTCTCTTCCCCTGCGATATAGCTGTCTCCCGTATCTCATCGAACGTGTTATTTACAACGGTGCTGCTGGTAGCCAGGACCAGGTCGCACCACTCTATCAACTTTCCGGTTTGCGTTCTGCCGTCCCATATTACTACCCCGTATTTATTAGCGCCTATGTTGTTCGGGTTAAGGTCGGTGCAGCGTACATTATCCGTCCCGAAGGCAAGAGCCAGGTGTTCCAGGATGGCCGGCTGGATGCCTATCAAACCGACCTTAATCTTGCCCGAATCATCCAGTATATGTTTGGCTATCTGTGAGGCGCATTCTTCCGGCTCTTCATCGTGGCAGTGACGTGTCCTGCCGACCATTTTCAGGTGTGCCGCCACCGCATTGAAGGTGGCGATGAATACCGCCCTGTTATCATTGGTGTTCAGACTTAATCCCAGTACGTCGTTCAGCGAACCGCTGAAATCATTCGGCCGGTCGGTAAATGCCTGTCCGTAGCTTCCCATGAACTCGGCCTCAATCATAACCTCTTTGCCCTGCAGCAGAGGAAAGTCCTGCCGGACGGGGCTGCCGATAGCCTGCTTTACGGAAAGCGTTCCGATAGTCACCTTTACCGCCGTATCGCCCAGTTTATGAACGTTAGCGACTTCCTTGAGTTTTTCTTTGACTTCATCGAGTACAGGTTTTAGTGCCAATACTGACTCACCTCCTCAGCATCAATAAAATAACCGTGCTTCTTAAATATTTTCTGACCGTCTGCCGAAATAATAAAATCTATGAACTCACCTGCCAGCTTTTCATTCCGGCAGTATGCCGACACCGCTATCTGCATCTCGCCGATGCCGGTGAGCTGCTCCGGCGGCAGGAAAATCACCTCGATATCCTCCGGGACCTGGACAACGTAAAAATGCCAGATAATGCCGGCATCGACCTGCCCCATGACCAGCATGGTCAAAAGGCTATCGGGTCGGGCCGCCTGGGTGACGATATTCTTATCAATCGCTTCGTTAAGTCCGGCTTTCTGAAAGATTTCGGGGGCGTACTTGCCCAGAAGGGTGGTCTCCGGGCGGGTGACGGCAACTCTTACGCCCGGCAGGGCAAGGTCATCTAAAGATAATATGTTTTGCGGGTTACCTTTTTGTACCGCAACCACCGGAATCATATAGGCAATACTCTTTATTGTTTCCGTGTCGATAGCCTGTTTTTCCACCGCCATCTGCATGAAGCCCTGTTCGGGAGCGACATAAATATCACCGCTCCGGGAGAGCGCCATCTGGTTCAGCACTTCACCGCCGCCGCCGTAGTTAATTTCAACGGTGCTACCGTATTTCGCCTCGAATTCCCGGCCAATCTCGTCAAGGGGCGGCTTGGCCCCGGCCGCGGCGAAAACACTCAGCCCGGACGGCGCTGTCGAACACGATACAACGAAGTTAAGAACAAATGCCAGAAGCACGGTAAAAAGCGATATTACCACGCTAGACCGGTTGACACGCTTCATTGATGCAACTCCCCGAGCACAATTCATCGATTCAATAAAAAGAAAAATAGCGTACTCTTTTAAAATAAATACGCTATTCCAGAAGAGCCTTACCATTATCTTCTCCTTTTCCAATCGCGGGAGGCAGCGCCGTTTCCAGCGATGCCGTCGAGATTTCCGTCTACCGGCTGCCGGCCATGGATTTCTCTTTAGGCCCGGCAGCTCAGGAGAATCCGGAGTATTTTAGTACATTAGTTATATTGTTGTCAATATGACGCTATCTATATAACGCTTTTTTCAGACCTGCCGTCATGCCTGAAAAAACTATTTATTTCTTGGGCAGGTCTTTGCCGTACGTTGTCGATGGGGCCGTGCTGAAATAAAAGATAGGCCGGTCCACCCTCCTGAAGTAGAGGGGGCAATGAAGGAGGCCCCTGGGAATGAAGACGGCACAGCTTTTGGTGAGGATGTGCTTTTCGTCATCCAGCCAGAACTCAACTTCTCCGCATAAATCATGCGGGTCTTCCGGATTGCTGCCCAGGAATCCGACGTATTCGTCGTAATCATCATGGGAATGAACGATACCGGGGCTGCCCTGGTCCGATGCCTTCCATATCAAAGCGCAGTTCAAGTAAAAGGCTCCTGGAATAACAGTATCGTCTACATGTAAAACCATCTCTCCGGTCTTTTCACCGGTGGGGGGAGGGGGCGGCGGAGTGCCTTTTGGTACAGGAATTTTAGCATCATAGACAATGTATTTGCCATATTTTGTTTCTGCCATTGATTCACTCCTCTTCCTCCGGCTTGATTAAGACCGGATAGACTTTATAAGGACTGACACGTTACTTTGTATTTCAGCCAGGTCCTGCTGGTTGGGACGTCCTCTGATGTCCCCCAGTTTCCCCAACGTACTGAACTCCTCCCTGCCGTGGAACTCCCCCACGGTATACCATTTGGCGGCAACCTCGAAACCGATATGCTCGAAGAACTGCCCCAGATATTCACCAACAGGCGTCGCCTCTCGTACTCCGGTGTGGGGCCCGGAATATGTGCAAAATATCACCGCTCTCTTGCCGGGGAGTCTGGGAGCGCACAGCTTGATATCACCACGCTCCCTATGCAGGTCCATTTTTCCCTGAATAAACTTTATTACGGGCTCCGGGGGTTGAAACGAATACGACGGCGTGCCGAGAAACACCAGGTCGTACCGGTAGAAATCCTCCCCGGACGCCTCAGCTACTTTCCTGACTACCGGCTCGATACCGGCATCGTTAAGGGCTTGTTTGATAGCCATAGCTACTTTCTCGGTGTTTTTCGTGGCGGTCCAGTAGACTATCAGCGTTTTTATTTCATCGGTATTCTTTTCCGAAGGCATATTGTCCCCC
>CAYNDI010000089.1:0-8748 GCA_964395955.1 uncultured Dehalococcoidaceae bacterium | reverse complement strand
TTTCTAGCCGTAGTGTATCGCTACTCCATAACGTGCCCTCAGAATGACAAAGGGGTATAGATTACTTCTCTCCCTCTTGCCGAGGCTGGACAAGCTCGATGAGAACGCCGCCGGCCGACTTCGGATGAAGAAAGCCGATTTTACCCTCAACGCCTTCTCTCGCCTCCTCATCGATAAGCCGGAAGCCTTTTTTCTGCATCGCTTTCAATTCCGCATCGATGTCATCCACCTCCAGGGCGATGTGATGAAGTCCCTCACCCCGCTTTTCGAGGAACTTAGCCACAGCACTTTCGGGGCCCATCGGCTCGAGGAGATTGATTTCCGCCTCGTCGCCGAAATCAAAGATTGCCTCACTCACCTGCTGGCAGGGTACGTCCTCGATGTGGGCTTTGATGCCCAGCATTTTCTCATAAACAGCCACGCTTTCCTTAAGATTCCTGACGGCGATACCGATATGGTGGATTCTCTTTATCATGTGACGTGTTTCTCCGTTTTTGGTTTAAATAATTAAAAACTCCCGCTGCACGCCGAATACATCCCGCAGAGCATCGCTGATTTCCCCGACGGTGGCGTAAGCCTCCACGCAGCGGATGAAAGCCGGTATGGTGTTTTCCGTGCCCCCGGCGGTATTTTTCAGATTATCCAGGGACGCGGTAACTGCCGCGGCGTCCCGCTCTTTCTTTATTTTTTCAAGTCCGGCCACCTGTTTTTCAGCTTCTGCAGGGTCGATGCGGACGAGTCTTTTGATTTTAGCATACGGAGTAACGAATTTATTCACCCCGACGACAGTCCTGTCCTCCGTTTCGACTTCCTTCTGGTAGCGGTAGGAGCTTTCCTGTATTTCCTGCTGCGGAAATCCCCTTTCGATGGCTTTCAGAGCACCGCCGAGGGAGTCGATTTTTTCGATATATTTCTCTGCCGCCGCCATTATCTCGCGGGTTAAAGACTCCACCATAAACGCCCCACCGAGCGGGTCGACGGAGTCAGCCACGCCGCTTTCGTAAGCCAGCACCTGCTGGGTGCGCAGGGCGGTGGTGACGGCTTCTTCCGAGGGGGTGGCGTAAGCCTCGTCGTAGGAGTTGGTGTGGAGCGACTGCGTCCCGCCGAGGACAGCAGCTAAAGCTTGAATGGCCGTCCTGACGATATTGTTATAGGGCTGCTGGGCGGTCAGCGAGGAGCCGGCCGTCTGGGTATGGAAACGAAGCATACAGCTCCGCAAGTTCCTGGCGTGAAAACGCTCTTTCATAATTTTCGCCCAGAGGATACGGGCGGCGCGGAACTTTGCCACCTCTTCCAGCAGGTTGTTATGAGCATCGAAAAAGAAGGAAAGTCGCCCGGCAAAGTCATCGACATTCAGTCCCCTGTCAATAGCCGCCCGGACGTAAGCGATGCCATTGGCCAGCGTGAAGGCGATTTCCTGAACGGCTGTCGAGCCGGCCTCGCGGATATGATAACCGCTGATAGAAATGGTGTTCCAGCGGGGGAGGTTTCGACTGCAATACTCGAAGATATCAGTGGTCAGGCGTATAGAGGGGGCGGGGGGAAAGATATAGGTGCCGCGGGCGATGTACTCCTTTAAAATATCGTTCTGGACGGTGCCGTCAAGTTTGTCCAGCGGGATTACCCGCTTTTTAGCCAGGGCGATATACATCGCCAGCAAAACGGGGGCGGTGGCGTTGATAGTCATAGAGGTGCTGACCTTGTCCAGAGGTATATCTTTAAAAAGGACTTCCATGTCATGCAAAGAATCGACGGGCACGCCTACCTTGCCTACCTCACCCTTTGATAGAGGGTTATCGGAATCATAGCCAAGCTGGGTGGGGAGGTCGAAAGCGACGCTGAGGCCGGTCTGCCCCTGCTCTAACAGATATCGGTAGCGGCGGTTGGACTCCTCCGCCGAGGCGAACCCGGAGTACTGGCGCATCGTCCAGAGACGCCCGCGGTACATGGTGGGCTGGATGCCTCGCCCGAAAGGGTACTCTCCGGGGTAACCGGGCGTTTCTTCAAGGTCAACGTCCTGAAGGTCATCGGGGGTATAGAGGGGTTTTACCTCCATACCGGAGGTCAGGTTAAAATCCGTATGGCGTTCCGGATTACGCCGCCGGGCCGGCTCCAGCATTTCCTTCTCCCATTTTTGCCTGCGCCCGCCGGTCATGACCGTTTGCCCTCCCGGGACTTTTTAAGGCATTTCTCGCAGAGTCCGAAGACCCCGACGTGCCTTAAATCAGCCTGGAAACCGTAATCACGCAGCAGGACATCCCGCAACGAAGAGAGGGCCGATTCGTCAATATCAACGACCGAGCCACAGTCCTGGCAGACGAGATGATGATGGTGACCGCTTGCCTCGGCGTGGTAGCGGATTCGCCCCTCGCCGAGGTCGATTTCATACACCATGCCGAGTCGTTTCAGTAAATCCAGGGTGCGGTAGACCGTGGAGATATTAACATTGGGGTACCTGGCGGACACCCGGGCGTAAATTTCCTCGGCTGAAATATGGTCGTGGCTGCTTTCAATCACCGAGAGAATCAACAACCGCTGGGGAGTCAGTCGATATCCCTTCTCCCTCAGACGGTCGGTAACGCCGCTGATATCGTGCGTATGGGCGTGCGCTTGATGAGATTCCGACATCTAATAGTCTTCCAGTCCCCAGCCTTTGAACATTTCCTTATAGAAGTCCGGCCGGGGAAAATCCCCCTGCATGAAATAGTTATGATTGCGATAGGCGAAGTCCTGGTCCTGGAACTTGCCGAGGCCAGCCATAAGACCCTCCATTTTATCGGCGGGGATGGCGAACATCATCTCGCCCTCGTCGCCGAGCGCCCGCTGGTACTCGCCGGGGTCGGGTATGACCACCCAGTATCCGCCCTTGAGCATCGGCGTGACGACGGCGTGGGCACAGGAAGGAGGGAAGAAGCGGCCATTTACCTGCGAGATTTCATCGAAGGGCAGGGAAAGCAGCAGGCCCCTGAGCTGGGATGTATTGGAATAGACGATAACGACATCCGGCTCAAAGTCGGCAGTGCTCAGCGGGGCGGTCAAAATACCGATGTATTTCCCGTACTCGAAGCGTTCGTAAGGGTGGCCCTTCACCGGTCCTTCGACCGGCACCATGCCGTAGGCCATGAGGGCGGCGGGGCACCAGTGGTCTTCCTTCAGCATGGCGATAGCCGTTTTATCCCGACGCGACACCGAAAAAGCCTGGCACTGGGCGAGGTGGTAGCCGCGGTCCTTCCTGGGGCGGAGGGTGCCTTCCGGGATATCCGACTCCTTTTCCAGCATTTTGACAGCCACGGGAGAGGTCCGCAGCAGCATTATTTTCTCCAGTTCCTCCCCGTAACGGTTGAACTCATTTATAGCCATTATTCAAATCTACCTCCTAACTTTTTTATGGTTACTTGTACTGGCCGGTAGGCCCGGAAGATACATGGAAAATAGGCCGTTTGATATTCCGGATGATGACAGGACCGTGCTGGACACCGGCCGGTATGCAGGCGGAGAAACTCCTGTCCACTATATTGTTATAATTAAAGCCGAAAAAGCCGAGCACCTCGTTGAAGTCATGGGTATGCGACTCACAAAGCTTTACTTCTTTATCAGAGCCGGGCAGTATCCACTTGGTCTCGGAATAGAATTCGGCGCCGGGGACGGTATCGGCATCGACCTGGACAATCGGCTTAACTATTTTGGGGTCGTTCTTAACGCGGTAAGGTGGATATTTAGCATCGGCCTTAGGCTTATCTACAACATATTTTGCGTTTTTACCCATTTCAATTACCTCTTTTTCTATATACGGATATAATTTTTCTAAACGTATTTTTCGCCCGAACCGAGGGTCATGTGGAACATCGGGGCATCCATGCGGCGGAAGACCAGCGGGCAGTGCTCCATGTTTGCCGGAATGTAAACCATGAAACTCCTGGTAAATACAAACTTTTCATCCTCCAGCCAGAACTCAATCTCGCCGCCGAGGTCGGAAGGGTCGTCTATATTGGTACCGAAGTAGGTGAAAATCTCGACGAAGGGATGGGCGTGGGGAGCAATGCCGGGGACCTTCCCGCTCTTGACCAGCTCCGGCGTGACTAATTCCGGCATTTTCATCCCCGGCATCGGCGGCCGCTGGTCTTTCATAGTGGAAGGCCATTGCCAGGTGTACTCGCCGTAGAAGGCACCGGGAAGAACCTCGTTATCCATCCAGATAACGTGCTCCAGTCCCAGGCGGTAGCCATCCCGGTAACCCTGAACGATTTGCTGGGGGCCTTTATAACCGGGCATGACAATGCCCCTCTTCAGCTCCGTGGTAATGTATTTGCCGTACTTTGACTTGCCCATTTAATGCACTCCTTTTTCCTGATATTCAAGGTATCAATCCACTGATTATTTTTTCATGTCTTTCACGGCGAAGTCCAGTCCGAGTTCCTTCAGTTTCTTCCCGGTGGGGATGCCGTCTTTCGTCCAGCCGCGCAACTGATAGTATTTATCGAGAAACTCATCCTGATGGCCGACAATCTGTCCCTCGCCCGGGGCTTCGCGGGTATGGAGAGGCTCGGTGAGGATACGCCTGGGGAGGGTATCCTGTGTACGACAGAACCCCTCGCGGACATTGTAAGCCCTTTCCAGATTGAACATACGCTCGCCGACTATATTCAGATAGGCGTCATCCGCGAATTTATCGATGCCCCTGGCAGCCGCCAGCATCTTGCCTAGAAGCTCCCCCCAGCCCCAGCCGCCGGAAAAACCGCAGCAAATCCCCGTTTCCCGGGTGGCGGTGCCGTCCTGATTGAAAATAACTATGTCGGCGTTTTCCTCGGAAAAGCGGTCGGTGGGGTGGGGAAAGGGAGCCCCGAAAATATCCTGGGCGGCATAGCCGTAGCAGTGGTTGGCGCCGATGTTGGCGGTAACGTAATTATAGCCCTGGGACTTGGCGCCGCGCGGCTCGTAGGCGGGCAGCTCCAGACCCTTGACGTGAATGGCATAGACATTAGAGCTCTTGCCGATTTTCTCAGCGATACGCATAACTCCCTCGGCAAGGAGGTCGCCGATGCCCTCGCGGCGGGCTATCTTCTTCACCAGGGCGACCATCGTCTCGTGATTGCCGTAATCAAGCTCCAGACCGTCGACATCCGCTTTCTTGAGCAGTCCTTTCTCGTACAACTCATAGGCAAAGCCGATGCTGCCGCCGGTGCTTATGGTATCCAGTCCGAGGTCGTCGCAAAGCTGGTCGGCGGCGATGCTGGCCTCGATATTATTGCTTTCTATAGGCCCGGTAAAAGCCCAGATGGACTCATACTCGGGGCCTTCGCTGTGAGCTCCGGCATAGACGCCGGAAGTGACGGTGTGCACCTTGCCGCAGCGGGCGGAGCAGGAATAACACCCCATTTCCCCGGTCCTCAGCTTGCGGTACTCGGTGCCGTTAAGTTCCTTATAGTTAAGCTGCTGTCCGTAGCGGAAGTTGCGCACGGGGTAAATGCCGATTTCGTTAGTGATATCCTGGGTGGCGGTGGTGCCCCACTCCTTGTGACTCTGAAAGCCCTCGTTATTCAGCAGGATTTTTACCTGCTCTTTAGCCAGCTTCTCGTATGCTTCGGGGTCGGCCAGATGCAGCTTACGAGCCGCCGTGACCGCTACCGCTTTCAGGTTCTTGGAGCCCATCACCGTGCCGGTACCGCAGCGGCCGGCCGTACGGCGGTCACTGACGACGGCGGCATATTTCACCAGGTTCTCTCCGGCGGGGCCGATGCAGGCCGTACGGGTATTCCTGCCATGCTGCTGCGTCAGCCATTCCTGGGTTTCTTTAGTGTCCTTACCCCAGATTTCAGCGGCGTCAACAATATTGCAGCCATCGGGGGTGATACTAAGGTAAACGGGCTTTTCCGCCCTGCCTTCGATAATAATGATTTCGTAGCCGGCAAATTTCAGCCAGGCCCCGAAATCCGCCCCGCAGACGGAGCGGGCGAAAGCACCGGTCAGAGGGCTTTTTGTGCAAATCATCCAGCGTGAGACAGCCTGAGCCGTGGTACCCGCCAGCGGGCCGTTGAGCATCAGCAGCTTGTTCTTTTCGCCGAGGGGGTCGATACCGGACTCTATTTCATCGTAGAGATAGCGGATGCCGTAGCCCCGCCCTCCGATGAAGTCCGCCGCTATCTTTTCAGGAACGGACTCCGTGCCGACTTTACCGCTGGAAAGATTTACCCTGAGTATTCTGCCGGTGTTCAATGCCATGTACGCCTCCTGTCAATAACCTCAGTATTATAGTATCTATTTTGTTCGATTTCCAGAAATCCAGCGGTCTTAGCCCCCCAGAACGATATATGCCAGATGAATTTTATCGCCGTCACGTACTGACCTTGCCAGAGGGTCAGGGTAAACGGCCTCTCCGTTAACATATATATTAATGCCCTTGGGAAGCATGCCCCGAAGGTCAAAGACCCGGGGCTTTAGTTCCGGATGTTTTTTCAGCAATGCATCGAGGCACTCGCCGACCGTGCTTCCGGCAACGTCAATCTGTTTTACACCACCGACAAGAGCCTGGAATGCGGGAGGGATATTAATTTCAACACTCATGACAATCCTAATCCGATTATAGCATTTATAGAGGTAAAGACGGAAAATAATTACTTTTTATTACTATTCATAGATGGTTGAAATTCAATACTCACCCCCTGACCCCCTCTCAAACAGGTCTATTATCAGTGTCCGATATTTATCATGTTTGAGAGGGGGAGATAATTTGAGAGGTGGCTTCGCCCCCTATCGCTGTGCACTCCCCTTTCAAGGTAGGGATAAAAGGCCAGTGGATAAGCCGAGAATGAGACGAGGGCAACCGGACAAAATCCCCATAAGTCCCCCTTTACGAAAGGGCGACAATGGCGGGGAAAACCTGCGGGGTAAGCCGCTGATGATAAAGGGCGGCACGGGTGGGAATAGATGAGGTACGAGGGGCGGGGGGAAGGATTTAAGTTTTGAATTTCCTGCCTGCCATTTTTCATCCTTCCTTCAAACGAATGGATTTAGAAATGCGTTAAATCTGAGCCGGTAATATATTGCCGAGAGCAGATAAATGAGTACAAAACCAATCAGGACCATAATCAGAGCCAGTATCAGCACACCGTAGACGGCGCCCAGCCAGGACGCGGTAAACGGGAAAAACTCATTGCCGTTATTCCCGATGAGAAGGAAAACAAGATTCATCAGGAGAAAGGGCAGGACGATACAGCCCAGACCGGATAGTGAACCTTTAGCATCCGCCCAGCTGAGCCTTATATTCGAGGCGACACAGATAGACAGGTAAAGAAAGAGCCAGAACTGCCAGGCAGACAGATTGTCAGGGGTGAAAATTAGCCTGACGATGGCGAGAGTCGAATCCCAAAAAACACTAAAATAATTCCCCACCGCTGTCCCTTTATCGATGCCACCGACACTAATAATAACGGAGTCCCACACGCGAGGGCTATCGGGGATGAGGAAGTAAAAAAGGGCGAATAGTACTGCAGAACCCAGTATCATGGGGCCAACGCCGATGAAAAAGTTACCCAGCACATGCCAGGGATTCCTGGGATTCCACTTATGAGAAACGTATCCCAGCGTACCGGTGACAGGGTCCGGCTGGAAGAACTTTATCTCCTGGATACTATGACCGAATATCACGCAAAAAAGGGCGTGGCCGAGTTCGTGAAGCGGCGTGCCCAGCCAGGCTACCAGATAAACGCCCCCGCTCCCGAATGCCTTTACCAGAGACTTGAAAGTTAGCTGGGAGATGAACTGAATCAGCAGCCCGAAAATAAAGAGTCCGGCGAACAGCGAGGCCATCTGGCCGAGTGTCGCCAACAGGAGGTCTTTAATAAAGATAAGTACGGTCATTCAGGTTGAATGATATCGGTACGATGGGGGGCTGTCAAGGATAGACTAAATCCTCCCCCTGTATCCCCCTCCTTTATAAAAGGAGGGGGAAGAACTAAAAAAGAGGGGCTTTCGCCCCTCTTAAACACCCCTGATTTCTACATTCACTTATTCCGCCCGGTATATTCGAATATCTTTACTTCCGGTATTAAACCCACGTTCTGCTGCGAAATACCCTGCTCAGAGCTGTAAACGAGATGGAAATCCGGCACTGCTTCCAGAGGGACAGGGCTGATGAACGGGCTGACGCCGACAATGAGATTATTCCCCGGTGTCAGACTATCATAATACTCCCGGGCTTCCTGATAACTGGTAAATTCTTTAGCGCCGGTAACCTGCTTGTAGGTGAAATCCTGTTCCTGTTTCTCGACGTAGGTAATCACGGCCGCTCTGACATCGGTCATCGCTTTACCATCAAAATTATAGAGTCGGACTGCCAGAGTTTGATAGTAGGCAGGCAGGAAAAACTGTACCGCCTGTAATTTACCCTCATAAGGCACAAAGAAAACATCGTAATATTGCCACTCCGCCTGTCCGGCCCAGGTAATTACCGCCCAGTATTTACTCCGGACGGTTTGATCGTCAATGATGACATAGGAAGTGCCCATTTTATCCAGTAATGCCCGGGAAGACTCATCATCGCGAGACAAGAAGAGATTGGCCACGTTGAGTATCCGGGCCGGGTCCTGGCCGGGATTGGCACTGGGTATACGGTGGGCAATCTGGGTAATCCAGTAGCCGTAATCCCACCACGAAGTTACGCCGTAGGCAGATGCCGGGTATTGAAAGCTCTCTCCCGGGGGCGGGGCGTCGTACAATCGATAGTAGGCATCAGGGTCACCCATGGGGTCA
>CAYNDI010000088.1:0-8785 GCA_964395955.1 uncultured Dehalococcoidaceae bacterium | reverse complement strand
GGGTTACCTTGAGGCGGTGTCCAGAGCCCGCGAGTATATCTGCGCCGGAGATATCTTTCAGGTAAATCTATCGCAGCGGTTCGAGGCCGGTCTGGAAATACCGCCCTACGAGCTTTATAAACGCCTGCGAAAAATCAATCCGGCGCCGTTCGCCAACTACTTTAACTTCGATGGGGTCGTCATCGCCGGGACTTCGCCGGAGAGATTCCTGAAAGTAAGGGGTGATTGGGTGGAAACGCGTCCTATAAAGGGAACCCGGCCGCGCGGTAAAACGCCGGAGGAAGACAAAGCGCTGGCCGAAAGCCTGCTGCAAAGCGCCAAAGACCGGGCGGAGAATATCATGATTGTCGACCTGGAGCGGAACGACATCGGGCGGGTCTGCCGCTACGGCACGGTGAAAGTCACCGAGCTGGCTATCCTGGAGACCTATCCCACCGTTTTTCACCTGACCTCGACGGTGGTAGGGCAGTTGAGGGAGGGGCAAAGCCGTACCGACCTGCTTAAAGCCACCTTTCCGGGCGGTTCTATAACCGGAGCGCCCAAGGTGCGGGCGATGGAGATAATCGACGAACTGGAGCCGACCCGCCGCAGCGTCTATACGGGGTCGCTGGGCTACCTGAGCTTTAACGGGGACATGGACCTGGACATCGTCATAAGGACGATGATTATTAAAGATAACCGGGTCTTTTTTCAGCTGGGGGGCGCCATCGTGTACGACTCCGAGCCGGAAGCGGAATACCAGGAGACGCTGGACAAGGGTAAAGCCTTGATACAAGCACTGAATCCCTCACCGCAGGGTAACGTGGAGATAGAATCGTGATTCTGGTCATAGATAATTACGACTCATTCGCTTATAATCTGGTACAGTATCTGGGAGAGCTGGGGCAGGAGCCGGTTGCCCGCCGCAACGATGCTATAACGCTGGCAGAGGTCGAAAATATGGCGCCGAGTCACATCGTCATATCACCCGGTCCTTGCACGCCGCTGGAAGCGGGTATCTCCAACGACGTCATCCGGCACTTCCGGGGCAAAATTCCTATCCTGGGAGTATGCCTGGGGCACCAGTGCATCGGTTACGTATATGGGGGAACGATAAAGCGAGCGACTTTGCCCGTGCACGGCAAGGACTCGCCGGTTTACCACGATGGTGATACCATATTCAGGGGGGTGGCGTCCCCGCTGGTGGGGGGACGCTATCACTCTCTGGTTATTGCCGCGGAGTCCGTCCCGGCCTCTCTGGAAGTCTCGGCGCGGACCGAAGACGGTGTGATTATGGGGGTGAGGAACCGGGGGAATGCCGTGGAGGGGATTCAGTTCCACCCGGAATCGATTATGACGCCGGCCGGTCATGATATCCTGTCGAATTTCCTGAAAATGACCGTACCGGCGAGGAGGTATTAATGGAAGAGATAGTCAATCTGAACGGCTCGCTGGTACCGCGTTCCAAGGCGCTTATCTCCGTCTTCGACCACGCCTTTCTCTATGGCTACGGTCTTTACGAGACATTCCGGGCTTATAATGGTAAATTTTTTCTCATGGATCGGCATATCAAAAGACTGTTAAATTCGGCGGAAGCCATCGGACTGGGTAAAAAGCTGGCGGGCATAGAACTGGATAAAGCCTGCCGGGACACGCTGGATGCCAACGGACTGGATAGCGCCCGCATCCGCATTACCGTATCTAACGGCGCTTCCGATGCGGCCCCCTGGACGAGTGTGACCGATATTCAACCCAACGTGGTGGTGACTACCCGGCCCTTCATGCCCTTCCCGGCGGAAAAATACAGCGAGGGATTCCACATCGGCATTGCGGCATCGATACGGCGCTGCCGGCAGTCCGTAATCGCTACAATGAAGACAATCAACCACCTCGATAGCGTTATGGCCAGGATGGAAGCGGCGGCACGCGGGCTGGACGAAGCGTTAATCCTTAACGACGACGGGTACATCGCCGAGGGCGGTGGCTGTAATATCTTCTTCGTAAGGGACGGGAGACTGGTGACACCCGCTCTGAACAGCGGTATCCTGCCGGGCGTAACGCGGGAGGTAGTCATAGAACTGGCCGCCGGCCTGGGTATAGAGACGAGTCAGGGACCGGTGGGAATCGGGGTTATCAGGAAGTGCGATGAAGCCTTCGTGACGAATGCCGTGATAGAGATAATGCCGGTGACGGAAGTAAGGGACGAAAGCGGCAACTCGGTAGCCATCGGCGGGGGCAAGGCCGGCGAAATTACCCAAAAGCTGATGGAAGCCTACCGGCAGAAGGTGGAGAAGGAAACGAGTTAGAAATAAAGATTCACTATTTATTCAGGGATACCCTCTTAAAACTCATCAGTTCTGAGAATCTTCCTTATCAGCAATTGACTTTTTAAGTTTTTCTAAAATAGCAGACGGAACCTTGATGTGAGCATTTCCCGGTACAACTGTGACTGACATATTATCCAATGTAAATTCCTTAGATTGCCATTCTTTCCCTAAGGCAAATATGGATAGATGATATTTGTCACCCTCCTTCAAAGAACTGAAGAGTGTGCTGTCTGTTTCAAACAGGCTAACATGGGATTGACTGTAGTTCTCTAATGTAAAAGGTGCTTCTATTGCTTCGAGTTTTCTATTTTGTATATGGAGTAATACTCTAGCAATATCGGCTTTAAGCTTCCTTGTTTTCAGCGAATACGCAATACTAAATTTGTAATTACTGTCATGGCTTTCAAGCTTTGACTTTGACCCACTATCATGTATATCAATTTGAAGCTTATTCCCAAATTTTAAATTGAACAGATATAGCACGCCTGTAACGACACAAATAACTCCTGCCGTAATCGCAGAGTACAATAAAACATAAATATACCAAGCGTCGGGAGGGGCGTTTACTATTACAGTTGCGTAGGAGGAAAATAGCATTATACTCCCCCCCGCAAACCAAGCGCATATTTTCCCCATACCCCTATTCTACCATTTTCCAACCTTGCTTCAAGTAGATAATCACGAATTAAATAATGTGGAAAAATTACGGGATAAGCCGAAGATGAAACGGGGCGGCTCGGGTGGGACAAGAATAGATTCCAGCCTGCGCTGGAATGACAAAAGAAAGAGATTGCCGCGTCGCTACGCTCCTCGCAATGACAGGTTAGCCTGAATCTACCAGAACTCTACTTGAGATAATTCCTCGTTTTCTTTGATTATTTTCCTTATATAGTCCTGAACGTTAGTATCGGTAATCGGTTCGACTAGCGAGACGGACAGGCCGTTATGGTTTGTCTCCCCCTGCCACCTGACGATATAGCCCGGCACCTGGGCGCTGATAAAATCCGACGCGCCGCAGCATGATGACTCGATGACGGCGTGGCTGACGGTATAGAGGACTTCCCGCCCGTTGTATTTAAGCCTGACCTCCTTCTGCGGGGTGTAGTACCCGGAAGGGGCTTCAATATCACAGTCCAACTCAAGATGAGTATACCTGGTCATCGCTCATTATCCTGTTGCTTCCAGACCGGTAGTTTCCGGCAGGCCCAGCACGATATTCATATCCTGCACGGCTGTGCCGGAAGAACCCTTGCCCAGATTATCGAAGCGTGCCGAAAGGAGAATCCTTCCCTGGCCGCCGAAAACGAATATATCGAGGTTGTTCGTGTCGTTACAATCGGTAAAAGTCAGAAAGCCGTCTTTCAGGAAATCGTCCGGCGGATAGGGCATCACGCTGATAAATCGTTCTCCGGCATAGTAATCGGCCAGAAACGCCCTGATATCCGCGGCGGATAAGGCCTTTTTCATCTGGCTGGCCACCAGCGGGATGGAGACAATCTCACCGTTATAGATATTGACCACCGTGGGAGAGAACACCGGTGGTCGCGTCAGACCGGCTACTTTCGTCATCTCCGGAATATGTTTATGATTCAACTGGAGGGAGTACAGGCGGGGATTTTTTACATGTTCCGGCACGCTGTCTTTCTCATAATCAGCAATCATGGACTTGCCGCCGCCGCTGTAACCGGCCACAGCATGGCTGGTTACCGGGTAATCCGCATCTACAATACCCCTAGCTACCAGTGGATACAGCAGCGCCACAAACCCGGTGGCGTGGCAGCCGGGCACGGTAATCCTCTTCGAGTTTTTTATCAGGGTTCGCTGTTCTTTATTAAGCTCGGGCAGACCGTAGACCCACCCTTCTGTCACGCGGTGAGCGGTTGACCCGTCGATAATACAAACCGACGGATTCCGAACCAGGATGACGGATTCACGCGCGGCATCATCCGGCAGGCAGAGGAAGACGATATCCGCTTCATTTAAAAACATTTTCTTGGCCTCAGGGTCCTTGCGTTTCTCTTCGGGGATTTCGAGAATCTCGATATCTTTTCTATCGTTCAAACGCTCGCGTATCTTCAGCCCTGTGGTGCCGTGCTGGCCGTCAACAAACACCTTTTTTTTCATCCAATAGTCCTTATACCTGTCAGGGGAATGTAAAAGAGTGTGTCCTTTTGTATGTTTTCCAGTATAAAAGTATAGCATAAGCCCGGCTTAATTGATACTGAAAACGGGTGTTTACGAAGTCGGACCAGCTTTACAAAAATCCTATCGATAACCAGACTCAATTATTTTGTACGTAAATATTTCGGATTTACTCGTGGAGGTCACTTGACATGAGCGTAACAATAGTATATGGTTGTTAGCAAATAGCTTCGAGGAAGGAGGAGTTATGCAAGCCTATTGTGTCAAATGCCGCGCCAAGAAAGAGATGAGCAATCCTAAAGCCATCACGATGAAGAATGGCAAGCCGGCGACGCAGGGTACATGCCCGTCCTGCGGCACCAAGATGTTCAGAATCGGCAAAAGTTAAAGCCGGTTTAAATACGGGATTTATATATAGGCGGGCTGGATATTTCCGGTTAAGAAGTATCCAGCCTTTTTATTTCGGAATGGCCTGGCGTTGTTGATTACGCAGCCTGATGGGTAACGTACTTGCTGATAAGGTCGTTTGTGTTCAGGACGTTGAGTTTACGGAACATCAGGGAGAGGCGATTTTCAAGCTCTCCCATTATTTTATCGAGATTTACTTCGGGCATGTTCCATAGCTCTTTCTTAAAGTCGCCGAAAGCCCTTTTACGCGTTTTGTAGATAAATTGCTCCTCGGTTTCGCCGCTTGTTCTTTCATGGCTGTACTTAGCATCGAGGTGGTTGTGTACGGTTTTCAGAAGTTCCTGGGGGAAATCGGGGCTGTCATAGATGATATTCTGGAATCCGGTAGCCAGATGCACCTCCACCGTATCAACCTGCGGGAACATGTCGAAGGCTTCATCGGGCAGGGTGGAAGCGCCGTGCTGTACCGCTCCGCCCATGCCGTATTCCTGCCGGGCGATTTTGGAGAGCTCTTTAAGGGTATTGAAATCGATGCTGATCTTGGCAATCGAGCCGTCCGGTAAGACCACGCCGCCGTGTGATGTGCCCGTCTGCACGCTGATTTTTGAGATGCCTTTAAGGTCGGCGCCGAGATGGTCGCGGTAGA
Source organism: uncultured Dehalococcoidaceae bacterium (assembly GCA_964395955.1). Classification (GTDB taxonomy): domain Bacteria; phylum Chloroflexota; class Dehalococcoidia; order Dehalococcoidales; family RBG-16-60-22; genus CAYVPT01. The sequence goes on along the minus strand of CAYNDI010000088.1, from coordinate 3,283 downwards.
CTTTCATGAAAGCCCTCAGTTCCTCCGGGGTGCTGTTGCCCTTGCCGATTTCACCGATTTCACCGCCGATAGAGACGGTAATACCTTCCGGCTGGACGGTGCGGATGAAACGGGTCATTTCCGCAGTTATCAGCGAGTTCTTGGTCTGCTGCGCCTCGAGGTCTGATTGCGATATATCGACGAGGGTAGAGGCATCGATGTCAATGTTATAAAAACCTGCCTCGATAGATTCCCGTATCAGCTCCTTGATGTCGTTTAATTCTTTATCTGCGTCCTCGCGGTACATCTTCCGCCGGACCTGATAGTGGTCACCCTGGATAAAGACCGGCCCTTTGAATCCTTCCCGGATGGCCGCCGCCAGGATGCAGGCGACATACTCCGCGGGGCTCTGCAAAGTATAGCCTATCTCCGAGCGGGCAATCTCGAAGATAAAAGCCCCGACTGCGCTTTTCCGGGCGGCGCGGAAGACCGCCCGGGCGACATGATAGGTGATGCCGCGGACATTGATGGCGGGGACGGTAATGCCGCTATAGAGTCCCTGGCCGGAAGCCTCGTAGAGGCTCTGGATGCTGGCGGGGAAAATACCGTATCCGGCCGCCATCTCCCGGATGATACGGCAGTGCTCTTCCCTGGTGTGGGAGTCGTCTCCGAAGACGGCCAGTTCCACCAGAAAATCGATATTATTTTTTTTGCCGGCTTTTTCCGGAGGACCGGGTGCTTTTTTTCTTGACATTGTTTAGAATCGACCGCCTTCCGTTGTATCTGTCAGGGTCATATTGTGTGGTAACATCGACCAGATTAAGTTTGCCGTAGATTTTTTCCAGGGGGACATAGCCTATTTTACCGTTGGTAAAACATACCATATTCCCGTATTTGTTATTAGCCGCCAAGTCGACGGCGGCAATCCCAAAGTATCTTCCCATTCTGCGGTCATAGGCGCACGGAGCGCCGCCGCGCTGTAAGTGACTCAGGACCACGCTGCGTGTTTCCAGTTCAGTACCCTTTTCAATTTCGCGGGCGATAGCCTCGCCGATACCTCCCAGGGCTTTATGTCCGAAGCTATCAGTTCCTTCTTTCTTGACGACCTCGGTGCCGCCCTTAGGTTTAGCTCCCTCGGCTACGATTATTATCTCGTACCGGGCTCCGGACCTCCGACCGTCCATGACCAGCTCATTTACCCTGTCCATGGAGAAGTCGTATTCCGGGATGAGGATAAGATAAGCCCCGCAGGCCTCGCCGCCTTCCAGAGCCAGCCATCCGGCGGTCCGGCCCATGGTCTCGATGACAAACATTCTTTTATGTGAACCCGCCGTAGTCCGGAGGCGGTCGACTTCTTCAACGATGACGTTCAGGGCGGTCTCGTATCCCAGGGTATAGTCCGTCTCGGGGAGGTCTTTATCGATGGTCTTGGGGATGCCGATGACATTAACGCCTTGCTTTGACAGTCGGGTCGCGATAGCCAGAGTGCCATCGCCGCCGATGGCAATAACGGCATCCAGTCCGATTCTTTCTATATTTTCGATAACCAGCTTCGAGCACTCGTTTTTGGGGTCGAAGGGGCTGAAGCGGGAGGTTCCCAGCATGGTCCCGCCGTACCTGTCCCAGGTGCGGACAACATCCGGGTTAAGGGGGACGATATGCCCGGCGGAATCCCAGGTTGACGGGTCGACGTTTACCAGTCCTTTCCAGCCGTCGCGGATGCCCATGACCTCGTAACGGGTGCCTCTTTCCCACTCAAGACGTTCGTCCATGGCGGTCTTGACCACCCATTTCAGGGCCGGGTTCAATCCGGCGCAATCGCCGCCGCCGGTCAGTACGCCGATGCGACTCTTTTTCATATGTCCTCTATATGGATTATAAGTTCAGTATCCGGCGGTGTCAAAAAAGCCCTGCCGGTGTTGTTATGATAGGGGAGGGGCCGGTAAAAAACAAGGGTGTCGGCACTTGGACGGACTCAGGGATGGCTGGTAAAAGGGGGAGTATACGTAATTCTCCCTCTTATCCCTTCCTTCGGCAAGCTCAGGACAGGCTCTTACGAAGGAGGGACGCCGATACCCGAATGGGGACAATAAATATCGCCCTCACCCCACCCTCCCCCATCGAGGGAGAGGGTTTATATCCTGCCGGCCGGGCCGCAGATGGTACGAGGGTGGCAGGGTAGGAAAAAATATCAAAAAGAGGGGAGGTAAGGAGGCCGCCTGCCATCCAAATACGGACAATTATACGGAAAAATGAAAAATATTTTTACGAGTGCTGAGATAAGCAGGGCTCCGGGAAGGCTGGACTTGTTAAAGAAAAGGGAGTACAATCTATATGCTATGAATGGGTTGTACCGGAGAAATCCGTTTCCCCAGGAAGGTAAAATCAAGAGCACCCGGCTCGGCTGAGCGGGTGCTCTTTAAGTCAGGGAGGTAACGATAATGCAATCGAGTTTAATCGGGAAAATAGAAAAAGCCAATCGTTACGCTAAAGAAAAAGGCAGGGTTACCTTCTGCGAGCTGGCGGTAAAGTTCCACGGCGAGAACAGCGATTACGATACCGGGTATAAAGACGGAAAGTGGTACTGCACGTGCCCTTTCTTCTCCAAGTGGGACGTGTGCAGTCATACGATGGCCATGGAGAAAATCCTGGCCGACATGCTCCCTCCGGAAGCTATCTCCATACAGTATGAAGAAGTTTCCACCTAGGGTACCGCAGGGACAGGCGATTCTTTAGGTTTACACCGTCAGTTTTCAGTATACAGGTAAAAGAGGAATTTACTGCAAAAAGATGAATTTCCTGGAAAAGCTGGCCAGGGCCATCGAGAAAAACCGGAGCCTGCTCTGCGTGGGACTGGACCCGGACCCGGCGATGATGCCGGAAGGCGCTGGCGTCTATGAATTCAATAAAGCCATCATTGATGCTACGGTAAATCTGGTCTGCGCTTATAAGCCCAATATCGCTTTCTATGAAGCCCTGGGCGGCGAAGGACTGGATGCCCTGAAAAGAACGCGGGATTACGTACCTGCCGATATTCCGGTAATAGTCGATGCCAAGCGGAACGATATCGGCAATACGGCTAAAGCATATGCCCGGAGTCTTTTCGAATATTATAACTTCGATGCCGCCACCGTTAATCCTTACCTGGGCTTTGATTCGCTGGAGCCTTTTATCGAGTACCGCGAGCGGGGAGTGTTTGTCCTCTGTCGTACTTCCAACGCGGGGGCCGTTGACTTTCAGTCACTTTCAATCAAGACCGAAGGCGGCGCTAGGATGCTCTTCGAAATAGTGGCTGAGAAGGTCA
>CAYNDI010000087.1:0-8818 GCA_964395955.1 uncultured Dehalococcoidaceae bacterium | reverse complement strand
TGGTATTTGGCGATAATTTTCGCCGTGAGGTCTATCTTACCGACTACATCTTCATTAACTGCCTTGAAGGTAGTCTTATATTCACCGGGTTCCGGCAGCGGCCAGGATGGAGGTGTAGCCGTAATTTTAACGTTTTTCGTCGTTGTGGTATAAGACGGTTCTATACTCATTGAGGATATTCTCATAGTATCATACTGCGGCGTAACGTAGGCATCCCAGCCGGGAGGGGCGGTGACACTCAGGTCGAAGATACGTTCGTTAAACCCCCTGTATGTAAGTACGACATTGAACACGTAATTTTGTGTCGCGTTAGCTTCTATCTTGGGGAATTCCGTGGTCGCCGTAAGCGTGTCCGGGGGCAGTTCCGGTTCTTCCGGCGGAGGCTCGGAAATAACCGTAGGGGTCGGCGGAGTGGTATTATCCGTAGGTGGAGTGGTGTTATCCGTAGCCGGCGGCCCTTCATCCTGGGCCAGAGCCAGCCCCGGCAGGAGTAAAGCCATTAACACCATTGTCAGAACCGTGAAAAAGGAGAGAGTTTTCAGTATCTTCATCGCTTGGCCACCTCACAGAAACTAATAATATCGCTTGTCTTTTACCACGAAAAGAAAATTATAGCAAAACATGCCAGCTAAATCAAGATTTCCATTAACCGTCACAGCCGACCATAACCCGTAATTATGAAGCCAGCAACTCCTTGACCTTGGCGGAAAAGGCGGGAAGCACCTTTTTCCAGTCGCCGACCACACCGAATCGAGCGTAGCGGAATATATTGGCTTCTTTATCCTTATTAATAGCGATAATCGTTTTTGAGCCGGAGCAGCCGCTCATGTGCTGACTTGAACCGGATATCGCCACGGCAATATAGAGCTCCGGGGCGATTATCTTGCCGGTAAGGCCCACCTGCACGGTATCCGCTATCCAGTCGTTGTCACAGGGAGGCCGGCTGGCGCCTACCGCACCCTTGAACAGTTTCGCCAGCTCTTCAAGTTGTTTGAAGCCTTCGGGACTTCCGATGCCCCGCCCCCCGGCCACTACCGTTCCGGCATCTTCTATTTTTATCCCGGCCACTTCTTCCTCTACCCTGTCCAGAATCTTCGTTCTGATAATAGATGCGTCCAGACCAGCCTCAATATTGGTGACCTCGCCTTTCCTGGAGGAATCCGGTTCTAGGGCGGTCATGGCTTTGGTGCGTATGGTAACTATTTGAGGGTCGTTCTCGCTGACAAAGACTGCCAGGGCATTGCCGCCGTAGACGGGCTTTGTCTGCAGCAGCCGCTTCGATTCGGGGTCGATAGCCAGTTCGACGCAGTCCATCGTCACGGCCGTCCCGAGGCGGAAAGCCAGCCTCGGCGCCAGGTCACGCCCGGTATCGGTCTGCCCTATAATCAGAATAGAGGGTTTAACCTGGCTGACAACTTTCTCCATGGCACTGACGTAGGCATCCGTCTGGAAGTCCTTGAACAGCGGGTCATCAACCACATAAACAGTGTCGGCGCCACCGGCAACAGCCTGCTGCGCCATGTCGCCAATACCGCCGCCGACCAGCACCGCCGATAAGGGCTGACCGAGGTCATCCGCCAGCTTTCTACCGGCGCCCAGTCCCTCCAGAGCAATCGGCAGGAGTGTATCACCTTTATATTCAACGAAAACAGCTACACCCTGATATTCGGCCATCTTATGTTCTCCTCTATCATAATCCGGATTTATTAAAATATTATTAATATACTATAATACTTTAGCTTCCCTGAGCTTTTGAGCCAGGTTGACCGCCGCCTCTTCCGGTGTGTCCCCCTCGGTGAATTCGCATTTACCTTCGTGAACAGGCTGATAGAGACGGTTCAACTTTGCCCTTTGCCCTCCAGCCCCGAGTTCGGATGCATCAATACTTATATCAGCCGGTTTCCAGACAATCGGCTCGTTCTTTTTAGCCGCCATGATACCTTTAATGGTCGGATAACGCGGCTCCCCGATCTCATTACTCACGGTCACCACCGCCGGAAGCGGTACTTCAAGAACATCGTAGCCGGCCGAGGTTACCCTCTCTACTTTAAGTTTGCCGTCGCTGGCATCTATCTTGCGTACCAGCGTAATACAGGGCAGCCCCAGTATCTCGGCAATGCCGGAGCCGGTCTGACCGGCGTTGGTGTCCGAGGCTTCACGGCCGCACAGGATAAGGTCGTACTCCCCGACCTTTTTGATAGCCGCCGCCAGGGCAACCGCCGTCGACCGGCTGTCACCGCCGATAAACGCCTCGTCCTCAAGTAAAATAAGCTGGTCAGCACCCATTGCCAGAGGCTTCTTCACCACCTCGCGGAGCAGGTTTATTCCCAGGCTTATCACGGTGATTTTTCCGCCGGTCGCTTCCTTAATCTTCAACGACGCTTCGACCGCATACTCACCGTACGGGTCGATTACGGGCGGGGCGCCGTGCATCTCCGCTTTGTTATTGGCGGCATCGATTTTAAAGCTGCTTGGCGGCGCTTCGGGGTCGATGACCTGTTTGGCACAAACGATTATATTCATCTGAGAGTGGACCCTTTCTAGCAGTTATTTGAACACGCGCATGGGGATTTTCCGTATAATTTTGCATCATATTGACGACTATGTCAAACGCAGCCTGACCACGCGTTCGATGCCGGCCAGGTCCCGGTGGATATCAATCGTGCCCGCGTGAAATGTCTCATGCAGGATATCGGTCACGCCTTCCGCCTGCCCCTCCCCTATCTCCAGCAGCAGACTTCCCGCTTTATCCAGCTTTTTACCTGCCTGATGGCATATGACTCTTATTATATCCAGCCCGTCTTTCCCGCCGTTCAGTGCCAGCACCGGCTCGTAACTCACCGGGCCGGTCCGGGGTATATCCGCTTCCCTGACATACGGCAAATTGGCAACTATCAGGTCGACAGGTTTCTTGAGGGGTTCCAGCAGGTTGCCCTGGAGTAGAACGACTCTCCCCGCTGCACCATGTCGGTCACAGTTGGCCCGGGCGACCAGCAGCGCCGCCGGCGAGATGTCGGTGGCGCAGACCGTTACATCGGGAAGATTTACCGCCAGGCTGATGGCGATAGCCCCGCAGCCGGTACCGATATCGGCAATAGTAGATATAGTACGGTTTCCAGCCAGTTCCAGGGCTTTTTCCACCAGCAACTCGCTTTCCGGCCGGGGAATCAGCACATTATCATCGACGTTAAAATCGAGTCCGTAAAATTCGCGGTGCCCGGTGATGTACGCCGAAGGCTCGCCGTGCCGACGGCGTTCCTGCAATTGATTAAGGGACTTCTCCTGCCCCGGACTCAAATCGATACCGAGGTCGGCATAAAGCTGAGCGCGGCTTAGCCCCAGCACATGTCTCAGGATGATTTCGCCCTCCAGAGAAGCTTCCTCAATATCATCATTCGCCAGAGTATTCCGGACTCTGCCTAACGCCTGTCGACCGTTCACACCGCCTGCCCCTCCAGTTGTTTGGTTTGCTCCGTAGTGGTCAGGGTATCAATCAGTTCATCGAGTTCTCCATCCATGAAGCGGGGCAGATTGTGAAGGTTTTGATTTATACGGTGGTCGGTAATGCGGTCCTGGGGATAGTTATAAGTCCTGATTTTCTCGACACGCTCGCCCGTGCCTACCTGCGACCGCCGGTCCGAGGTTATCTTTTCTTCCTGCTTACTTCGCTTCATATCGAGGAGACGGGTACGCAGGACGGAAAGGGCTTTCACCTTGTTCTGGAGCTGCGAACGTTCGTCCTGGCAGACGACGACCATGCCCGTGGGAACATGGGTCATGCGTATGGCCGTAGCCACTTTGTTGACGTTCTGGCCCCCGGCGCCGCCGCTGTGAAAAACGTCTATCTTGAGGTCATCGGGATTCACCTCTATATCCACTTCCTCCGCCTTGGGCAGGACCGCCACCGTAGCCGTAGAGGTATGGATTCTGCCGGAAGCCTCGGTAACCGGCACGCGCTGTACCCGGTGAACGCCCCGCTCGTACTTCATACGGCTGAAAGCGCCCTTGCCTTTAATTTCAAAGATTATCTCCTTGAAACCTCCGATGCCGCTCTCGCTCAGGCTGAGAACATCGGTCTTCCATCCCTGGTTCTGGGCGTAACGACTGTACATGCGAAAGAGGTCGGCGGCAAAAAGGGCGGCTTCGTTACCCCCCGTCCCCGCCCGGATTTCCATGATGATATCCTTCTCGTCATTAGGGTCTTTGGGTATCATCGCCAGCTTGATTTCCTCGGTCAACTCACCAAGTTTCACTTCCAGCGATGCCATTTCCTGTTTTACCATGGCCGCCATTTCTTCATCATCGCCGGCCGGCATGGACCTGACATCTTCCAGTTCTTTAGTCGCCTTCTTATACTCGCGGTATAATTTAACGATAGCTTCTATTGATGCCCTCTCCTGCGCCAGTTCCTGCAGCCGGGTGAGGTCGGTCGCCAGTTCAGGCCGGGCCATCTTCCTGTCTATCTCCCGGTAGCGTTTATCTATTTTTTCAAGTTGTTCAAACATATTGGTACTCGCTTATCAAAATTATAGCACAGTGCCAGATACCGCTCCAAGCTGACCAAATTGACAAATCACGCCATTTCACATTATAATCAACCGTGCTCGACATGCCCGCCGAGGGCAATCCATGAACAAGTTTTTGTAAGATATTATCATCTCGCTATATGAAATTTACAGTATTGTTAATTCACCGGGAAATCATTGTGTAAGCTTTAGATAGAAGGAGTCAGGAAGATGACCATAGTAGAGATGCTGGCCAGAAACGCCAGGCTGTATCCCGATGCTACCGCCATTATAGAGATAACGCCGAGCAAGGGCCTCAGAAAGAAAATTACCTGGAAAGAGTTCGATGAACAGGCCAACCGCGTCGCCAATGCCCTCATCGCCAGGGGCATTAAAAAAGGCGACGTCGTCATTCATCTGATGATGAATTCCACCAAGTGGCTCGAGGCCTACTTCGGGATACTCAAGACCGGCGCCATGGCGGCACCGCTCAACTTCAGGTTCATCAGTCGCCAGATTAAGTACTGCGTTGATATCGCCGAGCCTAAAATAATGGTCCTGGACCAGGATTTCTCCGAGCGTGTCGCGGAGATTCGCTCCGAGATGCCGACGGTAAAAAACTTCATTTATGTCGGCGATAATATGCCGGAGGGCATGGAAGCCTTCGATGATGTAGTCGCAAAGTCGTCCCCGGTACCGCCTGAGATAGAACTTACCGGCGAAGATGAGGCCGGCCTTTACTTTACATCCGGCACCACCGGCGACCCCAAGGCGACGCTATTGTGCCACCGCAGCCTGGAACACGTTGCTGTTAATGAAAATTTTTCCCACCGTGAAACCCGGAAAGACTGCTTCCTGCTTATCCAGCCTCTTTACCATACCGGCGGCAAGATGCACTGGTTCGGCAGCTTTATCGCCGGTGCCAGAGCGGTCATGACCACCGGCGGCGAAAGAGTTACCCCCAATCTTATTTTAGAAACTATCACCAAGGAAAAAGTAACTATATGCATGCTTCTGGTACCCTGGTTACAGGATATTGTTACTGCCCTCGAAAGAGGTGACCTGAAACTATCCGACTATGATATGAGTTCCCTGCGGCTGGTCCATTCGGGCGCGCAACCTATCCCGCCGGTACTCGTCCGGCGCTTCCTTAAATATTTCCCGAACATTCAATATGAAGAAAATTACGGCCTTACCGAATCGGCCGGACCCTGCATGCACCTCGGCCTGGAAAACCTGCATAAACTCGGCTCTTTCGGTTTCCCCAGAATCAATATCGATGCCCGGGTCGTCGATGATAACGGTAATGATGTCCCGCCCGGCACCGTCGGCGAGATGCTTATTAAAGGCAATAATATCATGAAATGTTACTACAAGAACCCGGAAAAGACCGCCGAGACCCTGAAGGACGGCTGGCTGTACACCGGCGACCTCGTCAGACAGGATGAAGAGGGTTTTATTTCTTACATTGACCGTAAGAAAGACCTGATTATCAGCGGCGGGGAGAACATCTATCCGGTCGACCTGGAATCGGTACTTATCGGTCAGCCCAAGGTCAAGGACGTGGCTATTATCGGCATACAGGACGACCGGTACGGCGAGGTGGTTGCCGCCGTCGTTCAGCCTAAAGAAGGCGTTGACCTGACCGAGGAGGAAATGAGGGGCTACTTCGAACCGCAGCTGCCCAAATACGCCTGGCCCAGGCTCATCCTGTTCGGTGAAGTACCGCGGAACCCTACCGGCAAAATCGAAAAGCCCAAGCTGAGAGAACGTTATGCGGACGTTAAGTGGAATCCCAAGCGCTAACTATTATCCGGAAACTATGAGGAGAGAAAAATGGACTTTGAAGATTGTGTGAAATTTGCCAACGACAACAAAACGTGCTACCTGGCCACGGCGGAAGGCGACCAGCCCAGGGTCAGGGCCATGGGGATGTGGTATGCCGATGATTCCGGATTCTATTTCCAGGCGCAGACGGTGAAAGCCCTTTACAAACAGCTTGAAAAGAATCCGAAGGTAGAGCTTTACTTTCACCCCAAGGACTTAAGCAAGGTGATGAGAGTCTACGGAAAAGCCAGAATCATCACGGATATCAAAATCAGGGCTAAATGCATCGAGGAAAGGCCTTTTGTTAAAAATTTCGGGATTACCGAACCGGATAATCCCCTGCTGGCGGTATTCCAGGTATACACGGGCGAAGCCTATTTCTGGACGATGGCCGACAGCATGAAGGAAGCCGGCTTACCCAGGATTAAATTCGGCAAGGAATAAGCAAAGGTATCATAGATGGCTGATAAATACGGTAAATATTTCTTTAAAAATCCTGTTACGCCGGGTAAATTCTGCAACAGGCTGGTCTTTTTCAGTCGGGAGCACCCGGAGGTCGGGGAAAAGGATTATTCCGTCCTGTGGAACTGCATCACCGAGCCGTTTCTCATGGTGAACGACCCCCATTCGCACGATTTCGACCAGTTCCTGCATTTCTACGGCGCTGATTCGCGGGATATTACGGAGTTTGATGCCGAGGTGGAAATGTCGATAGGCGAGGAAGGCGAGAAGCATATCATCACCGAGCCTACCGTCCTTCACATTCCCAAAGGCACCATTCACTGCCCGCTGAACTTCAAAGTCGTTAACAAACCGGTGATATTTATGAACGTAGCACTGACACCGCAATATGTCAAGGGGCCTCCCGGCACGCCACCACCGCCCCCGCCGAAGCCTTGATATCTTATGAACAAAGGAATTCTAGACAACACTTCTATTATCATATATAATTCTTTAGGTTATTATGGTCGTACGTGTCTTGCCGGCATAGAGCAGGAGTTATTATCCCCTGCTCTATCTTTTTTATAAATGTTCAAAATTCGCCGGGCGTGTCAATTAATAAGCAGTATAAAAGACCCGCCGGTGTATATAAACGCTAATCATTAGGCTGATAAAGCTTAGCTGGAAGAGAGGAGATATGTTACCAGGAATATTTTGGATTGTACCCATAGCCGGAGTAGTAACAGTCATTTTTGCCATAGTACTCGCCAGAAATATACTGAAACGACCTACGGGAACACCAAAAATGAAAGAAATAGGTGATATTATTTTTCAAGGCGCCTGGGCTTTCCTCAAGCGCCAGTACAGTACTATCGCCATATATTCGGTAGGTATAGCCATCGTCATCGGTGTTCTGGTCGCCATACTCGGCGGTACCGAAGTCGAAGGCTTAAGCGAGTTTGACATCGGCTGGCGCACCGGCGTCGCTGTCCTTGTCGGAGCTTTCTGCTCCGGACTGGCCGGTTTTATCGGCATGTTTATCGCCGTCAAGTCTAACGTACGCTGTGCCGCGGCTGCCCAGCAAAGCCTTACTGAGGCGGTCAAAGTAGCGCTTCGCGGCGGTGCCGTATCCGGTTTCCTTATCACCGCCCTTAGCCTTATCGGTGTTACCGTTATCTTTTTCGCCTACGGCGGCAACGATAATCCGCAAATTGCCCCGCATCTTATCGTAGGCTTCGGATTCGGTGCCAGCTTCGTCGCCCTGTTTGCTCAGCTAGGTGGCGGTATCTTCACCAAGGCGGCCGATGTCGGGGCTGACATCGTCGGTAAGGTCGAGTCGGGTATACCGGAAGACGACCCGCGTAACCCGGCTGTAATCGCCGACCTGGTTGGTGACAATGTCGGCGACTGCGCCGGACGTGGAGCCGATCTTTTTGAATCGACCGCTGCCGAGAATATCGGCGCCATGATACTCGGTATTGCCGCTTATCTCGCTACGAATAACATAGCCTGGATATTGTTCCCGTTGTGTGTCCGTGGTTTCGGTATGATAGCCAGCATGATAGGATTACTATTCGTCAAGGCTAAAGAGAATGAAAATGCCATGAACGCCCTCAACCGGGGCTATTTCATAGCCATCGCCTTATCCGTAATAGGTCTGGCTGTAACCGTATACGTCATGCTGGATAACTGGTGGCTCTTCGGCGCCGGCCTGGTCGGTTTAATCGCCAGCGTAGTAATCATCTTTGTCACTCAGTACTATACGGAAGCCCGATATAAACCGGTGCAGGAAATAGCCGAAGCTTCCAAGACAGGCCCGGCTACCAATATTATCATGGGCATGTCGGTAGGTTTTGCGACTACTTTCGCCACGGCGATGGTTATCGGCATCGCCCTGCTGGTAGCCTACTGGATGGGTGATCAAAGCGGCGTACATGGCGCCGGTGCCTTCGGCACAGCCGTCGCTACGATGGGAATGCTGATGACCTGCCCTTACGTCCTTTCCATGGACACTTTCGGTCCCATCACCGATAATGCCAACGGCA
>CAYNDI010000086.1:0-9013 GCA_964395955.1 uncultured Dehalococcoidaceae bacterium | reverse complement strand
GAGCCATCAGAAGTACAAACAGATGGGTCATCTCGTCGATATTTCAAAATTGACACAAATCCTTAAAACATGATGGTTCCCTAATGATTCGGCTCTTGTGCCTCTTTAACCCAAGCTCCTTTTTTTACCCAACCTCTTATCATCCTTCGTAATTCTATGCAGTACATGCAGAATTTTGAGCCCCGTCTCTCCTTGTGAGATTAGAACTTTCTTGTGCAGAATTCGCAAATATACCAGACTTCAGTCATAAATGGTTTAACCCCCCTTCTCAGCCATGAACGAGATGCTCTATTCATTTGTAGAATAATAGTATTGCCGAGTGAGATAAATGTCAATAGTAGAGGGAACGATGAAAGCATGGCCGTGCGGTTAATATGGCGGTTAGAGAAAGGCAAAATATTATAGATATAGTCTCCGGAGTTATAGTATAACCCCAGCTTAATAATGAGCTAGCGAACCTGCTCCCCTTGACTAAAAGTCATTACGTTTTTCTAATGTTGATCATGGTCGTGTAATCGATATCAACAGGAAAGCGAAACCTCAAGAAAAACTTGAGTTGTTTCATATTCCCGTGGAATAATCAGTATAGGCGACGCGATGTTTATTCTATAGCAAGAACCAGTTTTACGAACCGCTGGAACTGGGTCTATAATAAACACGCCGTAATTTCATTGGGAGGGAGAAACCTTTATGATCGTACCGCATCTGTATTTCAACGGGAAATCCGAGGAAGCCATCGCACAATATGTTCAAGCTTTCGGCGCCGAGGTTAAGGTGCTTATTCGCCATTCCGAGGGAGAACCTCAAAAAGGCGTTCTGCATGCCGAGTTAAATATTCACGGGCAGAGAGTCATGTTAAACGATAACGATTTGGGGCCCCCGGCCCTGGTGGTGATTTATGACAACAAGGAAGAATTAATGCATTCCTATGAAATATTGAAAGAAGGTGGTAACGTTACCGCTGAAATGATTGAAACGGACTACAGTCCGTGCGTGGTCGGCTTGCGTGACAGGTTTGGTATCGATTGGGCATTAATGGTGGGCAAATCCGAATAGATGTTCACTTGGCAAAATATCCTTCTGATGGTAGTATTATCCGCGGAGAGGAAATTATATGAATACTGAAAATCAGGTCTATCGTAAACTGCAGAGGCATCTGGACAGGATGCCGGGTGGCTTTCCGGAGGTTGAGTCGGGTCTCGATATAAAATTATTGAAACAGTTGTTTACACCCGAAGAAGCGGAAATGGCAACGCAGCTTTCCATGAAGCCGGAGCCGATTATACGGATCTACAATCGGGTCAAAGGCAGCGGCATGTCCATCGAAGAACTGCGGCAGCTGCTGGACCGGATGATGCGGAAAGGCCTTATTCTAACGGTTGAAGAAGGCTATGACGAGACGCATTACTGTAACGCCGAGTTCGCCATGGGCGGTATCTTTAACTTTCAACTGAACAATCTAACTAAAGACCTGCTTACTGACTATCATCAGTATCAGGCTGAAAAGAGCCAGCGGCAAAAGCCCGTGACCGGTATGGGTCTCCCCTTACGCACTATTCCTGTCGAGCAGAGCATCCCCATACCCGAAAAATACCGGGTTAGCGATTACGATAGCGTCCGCAAGCTGGTCGGCGAAGCCAGGGGTAAGATATCTGTAGCTAACTGTATTTGTCGTCTGACCTCGCAGATTCTGGAGGATGGATGCCAGAAAACCGACCTTATCGAGGCATGTCTGATGATAGGACCGGACCATGCCCGTCGCCACGTCGATATGGGCATCGGACGCTATCTTACCAAGGAAGAGGCCTTTGAACTCCTGGATAAAGCTCAGCAGGATGGACTTGTCCTTCAGCCGGAGAACTCGAAGCGTCCGGATACCATCTGTATCTGTTGCGGCGACTGCTGTGTGCTGTTGAAGATGCTTAACAATCACCCTCGCCCCGTGGAGATGTATATTACAAACTTCTACGCACAGGTGAACCCCGAATTGTGTACTGGTTGTGAGGTGTGCGTTGAAAAGTGCCAGCTTAACGCCCTCGACATGGTCGAGGGTGTGGCCGAGGTAAACCTCGACCGCTGTATCGGCTGTGGCAATTGCGTTGCACTCTGTCAGGATAAAGCTATCACGCTGCTGAAAAAGGAGCCGGAAAAGGTCCCCTTCAAGGACAAAGATACGGTAAACATGAAAACGCTGGCCGGCAGGGTAGGCGGCTGGAACATGATGAAAATCAGGGCGAAGATGCTGCTGCGAATGAAGGTGTAATGTACTGCCCCACCCCTCGGTTGTTATCTATTCCCACCCGTACCGCCCTCGTATCGTCTGTGGCTTATCCCTTATATTAATATCGGTCTATCTGGTTAAACAGCTTTAGCCAGGTCTTCCATACCCAGTTTAGTCAGCGTCTCCTTCGTGGGCAGACCTGTCTTTTCGTCCCAGCCCCGCAGCCGGTAAAACTCCTGCAACATACCTTTGAATTTCTCGCGGTCGAGTTTGTTTCCCGTCATGTCCACCGGTTGAGCGCCCGGGCCGGGCATAATCATCTTGCCGCCGTGTGCGCCGAACACCAGCGGCTCGGTGAAGTTGAACTCCGGCGGGTAATCGTCCTCCGGCACCTTATGTCCCTCCCGCACCCTGATGAGTCTCTGCATATTGAAGATACGCTCCGCGAATTTTGCCAGTTCGCCGGCGGGAATTCCGGTAACCGCTTCGAAGATATTTCCCTCCAACTCCGGGTCGCCGGCACCGTCGGGAGTACTGAACGAATAGGTAATCGGCCAGATGAAGTCGCACAGCCCCAGGCTGTCGCGGAGGTAGGTGCGATTCTGTATGTTCCTGGCGGCCATCGCCTTGCCCTCGTAGGTTGTCTGGTCGGCGGCGGCCTCACTCCCCCAGAAAGCCCGGGCTATCTTGAGAAAAATCTCCGGTGATATCGGGGACGATTCGGGGTTCTCCTGGTACATCAGCCACGGCATGCGGACATAGCCTATTTCATGTACGGTGATGGGGTGCATCCGGTTTTCAAAAGGGTATAACAGGGCGTGGGCGATGAAAGCCCGCGGCGGAACGCCGTCATGCTGGCCGATGGGGGCGATGGAATTGACAAACAGGTTGCGCGCCTCCTGGGATACTCTATCACGCACCCTCATCATACCCTCGGCGAGGATATCCCCGAAGCCCTCGCGGTGGGCTATCTTATAAAGGAGTTTCTCCAGGAACTCCCTGGTGCCGATTTTCGATAGCGGCAGGCCGGTTTCCTCATCGGTCAGGGCTCCGGCTTTATAACATGCCCAGAGCCACTCCACCATGCTCTGCAGTTCAAAGGTGCCAATAGAGTAATCGTTAGCCAGCGTGGGGGCATCGAAAACCGTTTTTATCGGTTCGTCTTCACGGTCATAGACCCAGGGCAGGTAATATTCCATGGCCTGGCAGCCGCGCAGGTCTTCCAGTTCGGGGTCGTTGCCGAACCTGTAGATATACTTGGAACAGGTCAGGCCGCACTGGTAGCAGTGTCTCTGCCCCACCGGTTCCAGCACGTGCCCGTGGTTGGTCATACCCAGGCGGGGAGTGACCGCCAGGCTGACGGTATTCTTTATCTTCAGGGTATATTTATTCAGCTCCTTGAGTCGGGCGGCGTCGGCGACCTCAACTCTGCCCGTGCCCCGGACGACGATAGCCTTGAGGTTCTTGGAGGCCATGACGGCGCCGAATCCGGCGGTGACGGCGGCCAGCTGGGAGCCGAAGATGGTGGCTGTCCTTACGAGGTTCTCCCCGGCGATGCCGGTAGTGGCGAAGCATATCTTATCGCCGTGTTCTTCTTTCAGCATTTCTCCGGTCTTATAGGCGCTCTTCCCCCGGAGATGAGAAGCATCGCGGAGTTCAACTTTATCATTGTTGATTACGAGTTGCACCGGCTTATCGGCCCGTCCGTCGATGACCATGCCGTCCCAGCCGGCCTTTTTGAGTTGAGCCGGGAAGTGTCCGCCCATGCTGCCGTAGCAGTATCCTTCCGGGTAGGCCATCGGCGACTTGCCGGAAACGCTCATCCGGGCGGCGCCCTGGGCGCCGGTCGCCAGCAGCGGGCCGGTCATAAAGATAAGGCGGTTCTCCGCATCGAAGGCTTTAATATCCGGCGTTACCTTCTCCCAGTAGAGCCGGGAGGCAATGCCCCGCCCCCCGAGGTATTTTTCCGCGTAGGGCTGTGTCTCGATTTCTTTTATCTGCGATTTGCTCAAATCGATATGGAGTATCTTGCCCATCCAGCCGTTCATAAACATATCTCCTTCACTTATATCAATAGTGTATCAGGAGTGGCCATTCGTTGCCAAGCAAAGCAAGCAGGTTATGCATACAATTAAATTTCAGGTAATGTTACCGCCCATTTTCCCCGCCCCCATCGTTTTTATCTTTTCCCACCCAAGCCGCCCTCGTAGCATCCTCAGCTTATCCCGTAGCGTGTCTCCCCCCGCCCCTCGTATTAATCTATTCCCACTCGGGCCGTCCTCGTAGCATCATCTGTTTAACCCGGTAAGTAACACCGAAGAATCCCGGTGGTGGGGGGTAAAGGTAGTGGCCGTTCCTTAACACCACGCACGTTACTGGCCTTTGTGCAGTAAATCCTCAACACGCAGGATTCCATTGGTAAGAATCCCCCCTTCCTTTACCAAAGGAAGGGGGCCAGGGGGATAGATTGAGATAATCACACCAGGAGATGGGGAATACATATTTATATCCACACCCCGCCCCTCGTGAGTAATCTTTCCCCACCCTGACCGCCCGGTATCATCATCGGCTTATCCCGTTGTCTTTAATCACGCCTAGTGTCCTCCGTATACTGGAATCCCTTCCTCTTTCAACGCCTCGGCTATTTTCCCTTCCAGGTCCCTGGCTTCTTCTCTGGAAAGCGGATTGAGGTGACCGTACAAAGTGGGTAATAAATATTTACAGTGTCTATGCACTACGCGGGAAAACAGGGGGCCTTTTCTATTCCGTTTCGCCTGCGCGTGCTCATTGAACCTGACTTCCGGTGATTTTGAAGTCTCTCCAACGTATAAACCATAACCGGGTTTTTTTTCTTTTAGGCCGGACAGCAAAATTATATATAGATTATGCTTCCCGGTCGTTTTTGGAGTGAACCGGCCGGTGATTTCCGCCGCTCTTTCCAGCCATTCAACCGGTTCCAATCCCACCTTTTGGCCGTACCCGGTTACGTTCAGCCATTCCGCCAGAGTATTATTCCGGTGTTTTGGAGATAATTCGGCAAGGCAGTAGCTCAAAGTCTCGATGTCGCCTTTTTCAGCGGCATCACAGGCATGTTTTTCAACCTCTTTCGTTTCCCAGGAGGCAAAAGAGTGATGCGTTGATTTTGCGGGGTGCATATATCTTACTCTTTTTATGACCGGCTGCCGGGATAGGCTTTGCCGTCCCGCAGCTCAACGTAGCCTACCTCGGCGAGTTCATCCAGCATCAGCCGCACGTTGACATGATATAGCGGTGGATATATTTCGTCCCTCTCGAAGTCGCTGAATTTCTCCAGTATCTGTTCCACCGTCATGCCGGGATTGCTCTTGACTTTCTCCAGTATGCTCATCTCTTTCTTGTAATAGGGCAGAGTATAGCCGCCGCTGGCAACGTCAATCGGTTCCACCGAGAAATACGCCGAAGTCCGGCAGTCGGCGCAGGCGAAGCTGCCCCCGCCCCGCAGTTCCTGGGGACGTTCCGGGGAAGCGACGATGGTCGACCTGTTTCCGGAGCCTTCGGGGGCTTCTTTCAGGGGGCGGAAGCCGACGCCGTCGTATTTTTTCATGTCGGGGTCTTTGGCGCTCAGGCCGGAGTACTTGAAGATTATCCGTTCGTAGGCCCTCCTGCCGGAGAAAAAGGTCTGCCATATCGTCGGCACCATGGTCAGCAACACGCCGGGGCAGATTCTCCCTTCGACCCTCTCGCCGTCGTAGGTGAACTCCTCGCCGATTTTATAATCGAAGTGGCAGGGGAAACGTTCGACGTCGTTCATGAAACCAATCAGCTTGCATTTAACCTTAAAGGGCATTTATGGCACCTCCTGCTGTATTTATATTTTTATCCCGTTCGTTCGTCGACGAGTTCGGTAATGTCTTTAACCCGGTTTTTATCTTTCTCCGGCAGCACTTTCCGGAAGTTTTCCTTGCAGTAGGCGCAGGCGGTTATCAGCAGGTCGGCCCCGGTGGCTTCAAAGTCCTTCAGTCTTTCCCGCGCCGTCCATTCGATAATATCCGGGAAGTAGCTGCCCACGGCCCTGGCGCCGCAGCAGAAGGAGTTCTCCCGGTTTCTCTCCATTTCTACCAGGGTTACCCCCTCCAGCAGCGAGAGGACGGTTCGGGGAGGCTCATAGATACCCAGGCCCCTTCCCAGGTAGCAGGGGTCATGGTAACTCACCTTTACCTTGCCCGTTTTTTTATGTTTGAGTTTCCCGGTTTTCAGGGCATTGACCAGGAACTGGCTGATGTGCTGCTTCTTGAGTCCCGCACTTTCCGGTACCATTTCCGGGTATCTTTTCGTGATAAATTCCTGGCAGTGAGGGTTCATAAAAATAAAAGTCTTGTCTAACGATTTCTTCATCATCTCCCAGTTGGTATTGATATACGGTTCCAGCTTGTCCCAGAAGCCAAGGTCATAAAGCGTCGACCCACAGCAGCCTATCTCGGCGAACTGCGTCACCGGTCGTTTGATTTTATCCAGCAATCTGGTGGTCGCCGCGGTGATTTCCCTATGGGTACGGACGTGAGTGCACTCGTTAAAGATTACGGTCTTGCTTTTCGGCCGGTTTATCCTGCTGGAGAGCTTCAGGTTGCTCGGCTCCCCGAAGTGTCCCTTCTTTTCGATTTCGTCATAAATTTTTCGGGATCTGCCCGTCGGGATGAAGCCTCTCTTGACGCATTCGTAGCGGAGCAGGCGAATGATGTCCCAGGGGTCTACATGCGGACTCTGTGAGCGGATGATGCCGCACTGGCTGTCACAGGCCAGGCAGCCCGGGCAGCTGAAAGCCAGATCGGCCACGGACTGGTTGAACTCTATTTGTTTATTCAATAGAGCCAGTACCAGGTACAGCAGGCCGCCGGCGCTGTAGGCATAGCAGCCGTCGTAAGCATATATCGGGCACAGTGGGTGGTTCTGCGGCCAGTCGCCGTAGGTGCAGTTGCCGCACTTAATACAGAGGCTGGCCGCCCCTTTTATGTTCTCCAGAGTGGTCGTGATATCCATTATTTTTCCTCCGGGAATATCCCCAGGCTTGGATTAAGGATATTATTCGGATCGAGGGCTTTCTTTATCCTTTTCAGCACTTCGTAAAAATCACCGGTCCGGTCGATGCAGGGGAAATAGGATTTGTGCCGCATCGGGATAGCCCCGTAGCGCTGCATGGCCACGTCGAACATCTCGTTGAACCTGGCGCCGACCTTTTCAATCAATTCCTCGTCTTTGGGGTCAGGGAAGGCGAAGATGCGGAAGAACATCGACCGTCCGAAATCGAACGGTTGCGAGTAATAGCAGACCGGCGAGATATTCAGCCTGGCCAGTTCGCTTACGGCGTATTTCTCCATCTCTTTAACGTCTTTAGGCTCGGCGAACATTGTCCAGACCATGTACTTGCCCAGCCCGAAGAATGTCGGCTCAATCTGGTGATACCGGGCGTAGAGCTCCGTCCAGCCGGCCATCGGTACGGGGATGAGCTGCTGTATCTCCTTTTTATTCAGGGTGCTGCCGTTGTATTTTTGAGCCACTCTGGCCAGTATTTTCTCGGAGGCAAGCATCATCTCTTCGTAGCCGGAAAGAAAAGTCGTCACGATACAGTAGGGGACGCCCGCCGGCGGATTACGCGGGTCGATTTTAAGCATATCGGGAATGATGGTGTCCGGCTTCGATGTGTCCACGGCGAAGGTTTCATAAAGCTGCCAGTTCCAGATGATGCAGTGCTCCGGGATATTGTTATTGATGATGTCTTTGACGAAGTCGATGGCATCGGAGAAAGAATCAAAGGCGGCGATATTGACCCGGTTGGCTTCGTTGATGGGGTAAATCCTGAGGGCGGCTCTGGTGACGATGCCCATGGTGCCGTAGCCGCAGGTGTAGAGTCCGGCCAGGTCGGCGAAGGGACCGTAACGCAGGCTGCTGCCGGCATCGGGGAAGTGCGAGGAGCCGGTGCGGAACTCGGTGCCGTCGGGGAGGACGACCTCCAGGTCGACAACGGCGTCGAGGTGCCGGTTGCTCAGGCTGCTGGATGGCCGGCCCAGGGCGTTGCCCACCGCCGATGACGAACCCGGGGCGGTGGGGATAAAGCCGCGGAATCCCTTTTCTCTCAACGCTGCCGTGAATTTATCGTAGCTGACGCCCGGCTCGACGACCGCATAGCCGGAGTCGGTGTTTATCTCGATTATACTGTCCATGCGGTGCATGTCCAGGACAATACCGCCCTCGGCGGGGATGCTGTAGCCGGCCAGGCTGACGCCACCCGCCATGACGGTCACCGGGATTTTATATTTATTGGCGAGTTTCAGCGTGGCGATGACGTCTTCTTTGCTTTCCGGCAGGACGACGAATCCGGGCTTGCGGGCGGGAACCGGGCTGATGTCCGCGGCGTAGGTCACCAGAACGACGTCTTCATCCTTGACCTTGTTCATACCGATGGCTTTCTTCAGCTCTCTGCCGAACGGCTTATTATTATTACCGGATGTTTTTGTTGATGTGACCATTATCCCCTCCTTTTTAGAAGAAGGTCAGACGTGAAAGTAAGATGATATATGTGGGGGTAAAATGAAATATGTCCGTACATCTGGATTCTAACACGGGTAGGAGGTCATTTCAAATCCAGGGATTTAGGTGTTTTTATATTAATGTTATTCTGACGCAGGCCATAATCCACACCCCCTTATCCCCTCTCCCCTCGGTGGTTATCTTTTCCCACCCAAACCGCCCTCGTATCATCTACTGCTTTGGTATACCCCCGAGCTGTTGTGCCAATCTTATATCGGTGACGTTCCA
>CAYNDI010000085.1:8141-9111 GCA_964395955.1 uncultured Dehalococcoidaceae bacterium | reverse complement strand
AAACAAAAGAAGTAATAAAATATTTAAGAATTAAAACAACTTCCTTATTATCTTCACGATTTACTTTCGGTTAACCCGACATTCCACATTTTTGGGCCTCTCCCCCACTACCTTTATGAAATCTTCACCCAAGCTTTATGAAAACTTAACCATATTTTAATACATTTTAATTCGCCAAATGGCGAATCCACCTTATAATCAATATGTATGGGTTATCACTCCACCAATCTCACCAGAATATCGATTTGCGTATTATTAATAATAACCGTCACCCTGGCTCTGATTCGCCTGTCCATCATTATCTTCCCGGCTCTGCCGGAATCATCGGATACATTCGACTGTGACGACGGCACCCTGGCGATGTACCGTCACTTCCAGAACCTGGGCATAGATTCGACTCCCTTCGTGGGCAACCTGGAAATGGACGGTGAAGAGTATATGGAAAGCAACCATGTCTGGCTGATGGTAAAAACAGGTAATACAAAAATCGCCTACGACTGGGGAACACCGCGCTTCGACCGCCAGCACTATGAAGGCTATGCCATCAGCCTCGATTTCCTCTTACACGCCGTCGAACAGGACCGCCTGGGCGGCGATGAACTGGCTTCGGCAAATCACTAGCTTCCCGGATGAAAACGGGTATTCACTCCCCAAACGGAGGGATTGATACTCTCTGACACTGATATTATGTCTACTTATTGTGGTTATTGATACCTAGGAATCCGATAGACCCTCTTCTACCTTCCAGGAAAATTCCACGTTGCCTTTACTCATACCCATTTCATCACACTCAGTGTAGGTAACTTTAATTTCTTCAAAATTCAACGAGAATTCTTCCATCGGGGCATCTACAGCCTGCACGATGAACGGGCCGCTGTATGGCAATACGAGTTCAGGAGCGGGTGCAACCAGAGCATAAGCCAGAGGATTGCTGCCCGTCACTTTATGGCTGGTAACCATTACATTCTTT
>CAYNDI010000085.1:0-8131 GCA_964395955.1 uncultured Dehalococcoidaceae bacterium | reverse complement strand
ATCGCAGGTACTTCCCTCTGACGGACCGGTAAGATGAATTTCTACTTTTGTAAATACCGTACCTTTGCAGATAGCTTCGGCAAGCTTGGGTGTTATCTTGTCTACCTGCTTAACAACCACGATATCTTCTATAACAACGTCTCCCCTTCGCCGGGTGGTGGTATCTCCACTACCTGGTTTACTCATCGCCTGGCTAAAGGCGACTATTTGACTCCAGTCCTCATGGCCTACGCTTATAGATTCACCATCAACTCCCTCGAATTTTATATAAGCGCTGCTGTGTACGAACGGTTCTGCTGTTTCAGGCTCAGGTTCTGGTTCTGATGTTGGCTCGGGTGGCAGCGTTGACGGTTCAGGCTCTGGTTCAGAAGTAGGCTCCTGCGAAGGCGTTGATGATTCCGGCTCCTTTGGAGTAGTCTTTTCGGAGGGAGTAGTTGAAGGTACGGGTGATGAAGACGGAGTTGTCTTATCCGGCAACTTTATCGGTAGTTCTTCACACCCTGCTCCCACTACTAATAAAGACAGGATTGCCAGACAGACAAAACATAAAAGTGTGTATTTCTTCATTACTCAAACCTCCTCAGATTGTTTTATCTGACAAATATTATATTTCCAAAATAAAAGGGACCCTTAAATTATTTACTATTACGGATAAGTAGCCGCCATATAAGTTATATAGTAAATATCGCCTGATTTATAGGTGGCTACGGCTCCATAATGCAGGCTGTTATTGATAAATTTTATGCTGTACTCCGGGTTTCGCTGCTTCCAGACCATCAACGTACCATTAACCAGTCTATCCAATGTGGACTGCCCTGCGGTTATTAAAACAGCTTGCTGTGATTGCCAGCTGGAGTACTTGAAATCACCTTTTTCCGCCATCTCAAGGCTGTTCCGTTTTGCCCACCAATAAAGGTTTTGCCCCCACTCCAGTTTGTCCAGACCATTATCGCTTCTTTCCTGGTTTATTAAATCGAATAAGGCCTGGTCAACTTCTTCTTCAGTGAATGTACTTCCTTTAACGATGGTATCATATCGTGTTTTCAGTTCTTCAAATTCCTGGCTTAGATTATCATAATCAGCATACAATCCCTGTATTTCATTATTTTTGGCATCATCTTCTTGCGCCAGCTTCTCATAACTGGCATTCAATTCATCAAGATCGGCTTTAAGAGTCTGCATTTCAACAACCTGTACATCGTACTGTTTTTTCAATTCCTGGTATTGAACGTTTACTTCTTCGGATTGTCCGTCACCCGTCATCGCTGCATCTAGTTGGTCCTTTAATGCCTGAACCTGTAGCCGGGCATCATTTAAATCCTTCGTTACGTTGTCGTATTCTTCCTGTGATATTGATGGTGAACAATCAGCTATTCCAAAAAGAATAATGACTAAAATTATTGAAATAACGGTAATTCTTATAATATTCCTCATAATATCCTCCATCGGGTATTAGTGAAAAAATCCGAGGGATTTTGCGAAATAATTCACTTCAGAAGTGGGCTCGGTAGGGATCGAACCTACGACCAACCGGTTATGAGCCGGCCGCTCTAACCGCTGAGCTACGAGCCCCTGCGTGTCTCCCCTATTTTACCCTGACGGTCTCTCAATATCAAGAGAATCGGTTTGTATTCCAATTGGATTGATAGTAAGATAACGTCGAAGAGAAACGTTAATTGTCACCAAACAAGCGTAAGGAAAAATCACCCCGTCTTTACCGGTGTCCGGCCGGGCTAACCATAACCACCCTATCACTTTTACCATGCCCCATTCCCTTCCGGGATATAGCTGTTCTGTAAAAATCAGATAACATTATGTCAGTCCTCTTTGTTGTTGAAAATATCTCTAACAAAAAATGTCTCAAAATGTAATTACGTATTTATAGTTAATATCCTCATATTTTGTTTCGCTACAGGTATTTCTTCCTTGACCGAAAGGCGTAAATTACTGTATTGTATAATTCGAAGCCCACAAATATTAGATTAAGGAGGTGAGTGTAAAATGGCGATAAAAAAAGAGTTAGCAGGGATAGTTGGCGAGAAGAACGTTTTTGACGATGCTAAAAAACTCGAGCCGTTTTCCAGGGATTACAGCCTGAGTTCCCCGAGCATGCCCGGCTACGTTGTTAAACCGAAAAATGCCAAAGAGATTCAGAGTATCGTCAAACTGGCCAATAAATATAAAATGCCTGTTGTCCCCTGTAGCTCCGGTATCCATTTTCACGGCGATACTATCCCCGTCCAGGGCGGGATAGTCCTGGATTTACAAGGGATGAACCGGATTCTGTTGATCGACGACCGAAACAGAATGGTGAGGGTGGAGCCCGGTGTTACCTGGGAACAATTGCAGCCGGAATTAGAAAAACATGACATGATGGCGTTAGCCCCGCTGCTGCCCCACCATCAAAAATCGGCGCTGATAAGCCACCTTGAGAGAGACCCCATACTTATCCCCAAGTTTGAATATACCGATACCCTGGTCACCGTAGAGGTGGTTCTACCCGATGGTGAAATATTCAGAACCGGCTCGGCAGCTGTCCCCGGATTCCCGAAAACAAGTTTCTCAGAGGGAGTCAATCCCTCGGGTCCGGGCAACATGATGTGGACTAGAATGTTGCAGGGCGCCCAGGGGACTCTGGGAGTGGTAACCTGGGGTCAGTTCAAGATCGAGTACAGACCCAAGGTAAACAAGACCTATTTCCTGCCGTTCAACGACGTTCAGGAAGCCGTTGAGGTCGTTGCAAGGGTTCAGCGACGCATGATAGGTGCGGAATGCCTGATATTGAATAACGTAAACCTGGCCGCCATCCTGGCCAGGCAGTGGCCCGGAGATTTCAATTCACTGAGGGCAACCCTGCCGCCGTGGACGTTGATTCTGGTACTGGGTGGAGGCGTCAGGTTCCCGGAAGAAAAGATAGAGTATGAGGAAGACGCCCTGAGAGAGGTAGCCAAGGAGTTGTCTATCACGGACCTGCCTGACTCTGTGCCCGGAGTGCCCGGTGTGAAAAAGCAGATAGCGGATATGCTGCGCAGTGCCTGGCCTAAAGAAAAACCCTACTGGAAGCTGGCCTATAAAGGCTCCTGCCAGGACCTCTTCTTCCACACGGTACTCGGTAAAGCGGAGTATTTTGCTGAGATAATTGGCGAAGTAGCTGTTGATCATGATTATCGCCTGGGCGATATAGGTTTCTATATTCAACCGGTGGTCTACGGCGGCGCCTGCCATTTCGAGAGTAATTTCTACTATAATCCCGACAACGCTCAAGAAGTGGACAAGATAAAGGATTTATCCGCCGAAGCCGCTGAAGTGGCTCTGGACGCGGGCGCCTTTTTCTCAAGGCCTTACGGAGACGTAGCCGATATGGTCTACGAGCGGACAGCCAGCTATACCGCGGAACTGAAGAAGGTCAAGAAACTGATGGACCCCAATAATATCATGTCCCCGGGTAGACTATGCTTCTAAATGATAATAAACCAAGGAGAGAGAAATGATATCGGTTGAAGAATATAAACGCCAGGCAAAGATGTGCGTGAGATGCACGTTCTGTAAATTCATCGACCTCAACTGGGTTACCAGCCTGAGGTTTTCGCGGCAGTGCCCCATAGACACCAGATACGCTTTCAATCTTTACTCTCCCCACGGCTTACTCCATTCCGCCCTGGAAGAGCTGGATGGGAATCTGGAATTCACTCCCAAACTGATGGATGCATTGTACAAATGTACGCTTTGCGGCGCCTGCGATGCCAGGTGCAAACGCAACCTTGACATCGAGGTGCTCCAGGTTATCGAAAATCTGAGGGCGAGGTGTGTTGAACAGGGCAAGGGCCCCATGCCCGAGCATAAAACGATAGCCAATAATATCCGCAAGACCAGAAATGAGTATGGTAAACCCCATGCGGACCGTCAGAAGTGGCTGACCAAGTCGATAAAGCCGGCACAGAAAGCAGATATGGTCTATTTTGTCGGCTGCAACTCAGCTTATAAACAGCCTAAACTGGCTCAGGCTACAGCCAGGATTCTCAGTCATACCAAGACTAAATTTATGCTCCTGGACGATGAGTGGTGCGACGGCAATCTCGTCCTCGCCACCGGCCAGGTAGACCTGGCCCGGGAACTGGCCGAGCACAATGTGGCAGCCATCCAGAAATCAGGCGCCAAGACGGTGATAACCGGCAGTGCCGAATGCTATAAAAGCCTCAAGGTTGATTATCCCAAACTCCTGGGAAAATCGACGGAGGATATGCCCTACACCGCCCTGCATATCACCGAGTATCTCGACCAGTTGATGAAGGACGGCAAGTTGGAATTCAAGAAGGGCGTCTCGATGAAGGTAACCTACCACGACCCGTGTAACCTGGGGAGACTCAGCGAGCCGTGGCAGGAGTGGGAGCCTAATTACGTTCGGGTTATTCCCATCGGTAAAGTATGGAGGCGGGGGGACAGGGGTATTTATGACCCGCCGAGGAATATCCTGAAAGGTATCTCCGGTATCGAGCTCCTGGAAATGGAGAGGAACCGGAGTAATTCCTGGTGCGCCGGCAGCTGTGGCGGCGTGGCGGAGGCACATCCGGACTTCGCCCTGTGGACAGCCGGCGAAAGACTGGAAGAAGCGCAGGCAACCGGTGCCGAGGCGATAGTCACCTGCAGCCCCGAAGCCAGGGAGCTTCTGACCAAGGCGGTAAAAGCCAGGAAGGCAGACATGGCCGTCTACGACATTACTGAAATAATACTCAAGGCAATTTAACTTAACAGGAGGATGCAATGGCTTTACCTAAAGAGGCATATAAAGCATTAGAGTCTATCGTCGGGCCGGAATGGATAAGCGATGACCCGGCGATTGTTGAGGCCGACCATGTGGGTGGTGGTTCTCACGGCGAGACCGATATAAAAAGGCCGGCCTGCAGTATCCATCCGGTAACCGCCGAAGAGGTCCGGGGGATTATCAGGGTATGTAACCGGTACAAGCTGCCCTTTTCCGCAACCACCACCAATCCCCCGCCCGGAATGGAGAGAGAAAACGTCGTCTTCATCGACCTGAAGAGGATGAGAAAACTCGAGATAGACGAGGAGAACCTCTATGCCACCCTTGAACCCGGAGTGTCTTTCGCGGCTCTTCAGGGGGAACTGTTAAAAAGAGGGCTGGTCACCTTTGTCCCGATGTGCGGGGGCAATGTTTCCGTGCTGGCCAATTCCCTGAATGTTGGCGAGGGAGCCATATCGTACCGGTACGGCGACCGGGGTTACCGGCGGGTACTGGGCGCCGAATGGGTAACAGCCGGGGGCGAAATACTCAGGCTGGGTTCCCGGGCGGCAAATAACGATTTCTTCTGGGGAGAGGGGCCGGGGCCGGACCTGCGCGGATTGATGGCGAGTGCCAACCTGGAAAGCCCGACGACAAGAGGAATCTGTACCAAATTGGGCATCAGGGTATTCCCCTTCGTCAGCGAGAAGCTGGAGCCCACGGGAGATGCCCCCATGACAACACTCAATTTGCCTCCCAACAGGTTTAAATACTACAACTTCGTCTTCCCGACCAAAGAAGCCGCTATCAACGCCATATATGAAATAGGGAAATGTGAGATAGGTCTGTTCGTTATGACGGTACCTCCCTGGTTCTTTGCCATGGCGAGAGCCAGAGGCAGTGCTGAAGTGCTGACGGGTGCGGCCGGCTTCTGGGATTACTGGGACAACCACGAAGCACCGCTCATCCGTGAAAACCCGAATCAAACGAGCTGCCGGGCATTGCTTTACGGCATCGGTTCCGATAAACGCCTGGCCTATGAGGAAAAGGTATTGCTGGACATCTGCGATGAGTATGGTGCCACCTTTGCCCGTGCCAGCCGAAGAACCACGGATGAAACTCATTTCATGTCGGCGGACGCTATCGTGTCCAATCTTGCCGGTGGCAGGTTCACTTCGGTGATTCTCTTCGAGTCCCTGGACCATGCCTACAAGTGCGCCGATATAGTCAACGTGAACACGAAGAAGCATGTACCTCCGGTACTGGATGATTACGGGACTACCAACTGGTTCCTTCCCTTCGAGATGTGCCACATCTGCAAACTGGAATGCCTCCGCTTTGCTTCCGTAGAGGACGCGGGCGAGCTGCAATTGTTAATGGATGATTGCCACAAGGACTTCGTGGACGTAGGCGCCTACCCGGTAAGACCCTCCGCCGAACGATACGGACCCAAGTGGGAAAATTATCCTGAAAAGACCAGGAAGTTCAAGCAGCTTCTGGACCCGAATAATCTTGCTCCGCCGATTTCATAAAAACCGGGATTTTAGTCAACCACAAAAGGAGGGGAGTTTATCTCGCTGACAGCGGGAAATACTCCCCTCCTCCTCTTGCCTGCATAGTATTTTACTACCTCAAAATCCCCATGTTGACAAAATTAAACAGGTGATATATGATGGTTAAAATTTTCAAGTTATGAAATAACGTATAGATTTTTTGAATTTATTGATGCTCAACCATCAGGTTGACTTTTTTTAGTGTAACGTATATAGTGTCCAACAAGTTTATAAATTTTTAATAGCTGGTGACCTAAGACTTGATAGAATTGATTATCATATATGAGGTCGCGTAATTCATTAATTATCAAGGCGAGGTGCGTTATGAACGAATTTACATGATGGGCAAATCACTGAATAGGCGCTTAATAGACTAATATGGAGGTGAAGAGATGAAGCGATTTATAATGGCATTAGTCATTGCGGTTTTAATCACAAGTATCTTTTTAGGTGGCTGTGGTGAACCTGAGCCAACGTCCACCCCCACCGCTACCCCTACTTCTACGCCCACACCCACCGCACAACCGACCGCAGAACCCATGTATGGCGGCACCCTGCGTATAATTACCCCGATGGATCCCACTGTTCTGGGCTACCCGGCGCAGCAAGCCGGCAGGGCAACATACTTTCAATACTGCATACTTGAAAGATTATGCATATACGCCCCGACTGTGTGGGAAGATCATAGTTTCCAAGGTATCCTTGCCACATCCTGGGAACATGCCAACGATATGAAGACCTGGACATTCCATTTGAGGGAAGGCGTCAAGTTCCATGACGGCACAGACTGGAATGCTGCGGCGGCAAAATGGAATGCGGATCTCCAGATATTAGAGGGAGCCTCAACTTTATTCAATGAATTAGAGTCAGCCGAGACACCCGATGAGTACACCATAGTGTATAATTTCAAATCACCCCAGACTACCCTCCTGGTAGAAATGGCAACCGGTGTATATTTCATCTCCCCGACGTCATATGAAAGTTTTGGTGCCACACAGGAAGAGCGCAAAGAATATGCACTTCAGCACCCGGTTGGCACAGGGCCGTTTAAACTGGTCGACGCTGTGCTGGGTTCGCATGTAAAATATGAAAGATTCGATGACTACTGGGCAGGCAAACCTTACCTTGAACGTGTAGAGTACATCATCGTACCGGATGCCACCGTCTCCAAGGCCATGATGGAGGCGGGAGAGGCAGACATGTATGTCTTTTCCGAGTGGAAGGAAACACTGGAACTCGATGCAATGGACGGCTTTTATGCCCATTACGCCAGCCACCACACCCCTGAAGGTGCCTGGCCGAGCGCGTTGGACCCGAATTCATACTTCTATGACAAGAGAGTACGTGAGGCGCTGGAATACGCTGTAGACCGCGAGGCGATAGTAAAAGCGATTGCACTCGGCAGCGACAAAGTCGAAGTTATGTATCAAGCACCTATACCCAGTGACCCGGCTTACCGCCCGGATTTCGGCCGGAAGTACGACCCCGAAAAAGCAAAACAGCTTCTGGCTGAAGCAGGTGTACCCAATGGATTCGAGACAACTATCTTCGTGCGGGCGATTACCGGACGCTGGGCAGACGCGGCTCTCATGATGCAGTCCATGTATGACCAGGTGGGCATTAAAGCTAATATCGAGATGATCTCACCCGGGCAGTACATGACGTATTTGCTGATGGGCTGGCCACCAGATACTATTCTTTTCTCAGGTATTCCCAACGAGCCGATACCCGTCTTCGTAGCCAAACGCGACTACAGGTGTTCGCCACCCAATATACCGAAATGGAACCATAGTACGGTACAAACGCCCGAGATGTGTGCTCTCCATGACGCGTTGTC
>CAYNDI010000084.1:0-9158 GCA_964395955.1 uncultured Dehalococcoidaceae bacterium | reverse complement strand
GGGCAGGCGTTGGGCTGGGCGTGAAAGCGCCGGTCGAGGGGGTCGTCGTACTCCCGCCGGCATTCCGGACACATTGTAAAAACCTTCATGGTCGTGTTGGGACGGTCATAGGGTATATCGGCGATGATGGTAAAGCGGGGACCGCAGTTGGTGCAGTTCGTAAAAGGATAGCGGTAGCGGCGGTCTTCGGGGTCGAGTATTTCTTTCAGGCAGTCGGGACAGGTGGCGATGTCCGGGGAAACGAGCTGGTATTTGCCCGCCTCGGCAATGCTGTCGCGGATTTCGAAATTCTCGTAGCCCGCCGGGGAGCCGGTCTTTGTTGAGATAGCTTCGATGTGGGCCAGCGGCGGCGCCTGTTCGTGGAGTCCGCCGAGGAAGTTATCTATGTTAACGGCTTCTCCCTCCACCTCGATTTTTACGTCCTCCGAGGTATTGCATACCCATCCCCGGAGTTTGTGCCTGATAGCCAGCTGGTAAACGAAAGGGCGGAAGCCGACACCCTGCACCACCCCACGGACGCTGATGTACACGAGGCTGAGGACCGGTGTTTTTACCATGAACTTACTTTTTCTTTTTATCTTTTACGGCGGATTCCAGCCAGGCGAACCAGTCTGCCATTCCCTCGCCGGTCTTGCAGGAGACGGGAAAGATAACGGCCTTGGGATTCAGACCGGTGACCACCTTTGCAAAGCTGTCGGAATTGAAGTCGAGGTACGGCTGGAGGTCTATTTTATTCAGCAGGACGGTGTCGGTATCGGCAAACATGGCCGGGTATTTATGCGGTTTATCATCACCCTCGGGCAGACTGGATATCATGATGCGCCGGTCTTCCCCCAGGGCAAAGGCGTTGGGGCAGATGAGGTTGCCGACGTTCTCGATGAATATCAAATCGATGTCTTCCAGGGGCAGGTCATCCAGGGCTTTCTCTACCATGCCGGCTTCAAGGTGGCAGCCGCCGGCGGTATTAATCTGAACGACGGGTATTCCCATTTCGTTGACTTTTTCGGCATCGACGCTGGATGCTACGTCCCCTTCGATGACGCCAATAGCGACCTTATCTCTCAGTTTTTTTATCGTGCTCAGGATGAGGCTGGTCTTGCCGGCCCCCGGCGAGGACATGATGTTCACCGTCAGGATGCGGTGCCCGTCCAGTCTTTTTTTATTGGCCCTGGCTTTGGCATCGTTGGCGCCGAGGATATCTTCTCCCACGGTAATTACTTTTACGGTCATTTACTCCACCTCGATACTTTCCATATAGCATTCCCGCCCCGATACAATTTCGATGCCCGTCTCATGGCAATCGGGACAGGTCCAGTCCCGGTCCTGGGGTGAAAAATTACGGTCACATTTGCGGCAGCGCAGCTGGGTCGATTTCACTTCAAAATCCAGCTTGGCGCCGCTGGCTATCGTGTCCTTGCTGATGAAGTCGAAATAGAACTGGACGCAATCGCCGACGACTCCGGATAAATCACCTACCACCAGGTTGATGCGGGTAATCCGGCTGGCATTGGCCTCGTTGGCCTTTTCCAGCGCCAGGTTTAATACGCTTTCGGTAATACTGTATTCATGCATACTCGGTTTTATTTCTCAGGTACGGGAACCTGCGGGTTCACTTTTTATTATAGAGGAGTGCTCCGGTGCGGGCAAATTCCAGGTCCCGTGTTCTTATGATTGATATTATTAGATTGTCCCCCCACCCCCTCGGTTGTTATCTTTTCCCACCCAAACCGCCCTGGCATTATCAGCGGCTTATCTCGAATGTTTAACCTCTCCTCCTGGCCCCCTCTCCGTCTACGGAGAGGGGGAACTAAAGGGGGTGAGTATGGAAGAACAGCCGTGGGCGAATCACCATTAAATTATCTTTATATTTTTCCTTGCATACCGTTATACACTATGTTATAATGAAGTCGCCTGGAGTTGAATAGCTATGAATTAAAGTGGGTTGATTCCCACTTTTTTACTTAATTGAATATGGATATCGGAGGTTTTCGTCCGAAATGAAGAGCGATTTTTTGCTCGCCATAACACAGCTTTCGGCGGAGAAAAATCTACCGAAAGACGTGGTACTTACGACCGTTGAAGCGGCCCTGGTTTCAGCCTATAAAAAGGACACCTTTGATCCCGAGCAGAATATAGATGTCAAGATAAATCCCAGCAGCGGTAAGGTGGAGGTATGGGCGGAAAAGAAGGTCGTTCAGAAGGTCGCCGAGCCGACTCTGGAAATATCACTGAGGGAAGCCAAGAAAATACAGGAAGATATTAAGGTTGGCGACGCTCTAATGGTCGAGTCTACTCCGGCTAATGCCGGGCGCATTGCCGCCCAGACTGCCAAGCAGGTAATCCTCCAGCGCCTCCATGAGGCGGAACACAGCGCCATCTTTGAAGAATACGCCGATAAAGAGGGCGAGGTCGTCAGCGGGGTGGTTCAGCGATTTGAGGTCGGCCAGGTGCTGATTGATATGGGCCGGACCGAAGCAGTCCTGCCGCCATCCGAGCAGGTCCGCACCGAGCGGTATCGCGTCGGCCAGCGCCTCAAAGTCGTCCTTTTAGAGGTAGCCCGTACCAGTAAGGGCCCCAGAGTAATCGTTTCCCGCTCTCATCCGGAACTGCTGCGCCGTCTCTTCGAGCTGGAGGTACCGGAGGTATACAACGGCACCGTAGAGATAAAGTCCATCGCCCGCGAAGCCGGCTTCAGGAGTAAGATAGCTGTCGCCGCCAAGCAGGAGGGCATCGACCCCGTCGGTTGCTGTGTCGGCCTGCGCGGTATCAGGATACAGAATATCGTCAGTGAGACCAACGGTGAAAAAATAGATGTTGTCATGTGGAGTCCGGACCCGGCCACCTTTATCGCCAATGCCCTGAGTCCGGCGCACATCATGCGTGTTGAACTGAACGAGGAAGAGCAGGTAGCCACGGTGGTCGTCCCGGACAAGCAGCTTTCTCTGGCTATCGGTAAAGAGGGACAGAATGCCAGGCTGGCTGCCAAGCTTTCCGGCTGGCGTATCGATATCAAGAGTGCCTCCATCGCCGAAGCCGAAAAAGTCGCGGTAACCGCGGCGGCGGCTGCGGAGGCTGTTGCGGAGGAAACGGAGGCGGCTGGCGAGGAAGAAGTAGTTGAAGCTGCGGTGGCACCCGCTGCCGTTGAGGAAATACCCGCTGAACTGGAGCTTACTCCGGAAGAACTCGGGATTATAGAGGAGACCCCGGTAGAGGAAGAAGCTGTTGAAGAAGCCGAAGCCGTGCCGGTCGTCGAAGAGGTACTTCTACCTCCACCTATCGTTATCGAACAACCGGAAACTGCGGTTAAAGCACAGCTAAGATTCGCCGAGGATATCATGGTGCCGAGACGTACCCGGAGCGATTCCAAGTCGACCAAGACAAAGAAGAAAAAGAAAGGCGGTTACGCCAGGGATACCAGCGAGGACGGTGTGAAGTCCCGGAAAGGCCGCCGTGACTTCGAGGTGCCCGAGGATGAAGAGGACTTCGAAGAGTAATCCCGTCGTTACCCGGCCGGTACCGCAGCGTACCTGTGTTGCCTGCCGGCGTGTTAAAACCAAGCGGGAGCTGGTTCGTCTGGTACGGACTCGCCAGGGGTATATTGAAATTGATACTACCGGTAAAAAAGAGGGACGGGGTGCCTATATTTGCCCGGATATTATGTGCTGGGAAAAGGCGCTGAAGGGCCAGCAACTGGAACGTACTTTAAAAAGTACCCTCAGCCCGGAAAACCGGGAAGAACTTGTAAGAAACAGTCAAGAACTGATAAAAGGAGTTGATTAGTGCCGAGGGCCAGTAAAAAACAGGGTACCACCAAGCCTGCGACGGAAAAAGCCGGCCAGGAACCGGCGCCGGCAAAAGAGAAGGCGTCTGTAAAGGAAAAGGCGCCGGCAAAGGAGAAGGCGTCGGCAACAGAAAAGGCGTCGGCAAAGGAGAAGGCGTCGGCAACAGAAAAGGCGCCGGCAAAGGAAAAGGTACCGGCAAAGGAAATGGCGCCGGCAAAGGAAATGGTGCCGGCAACAGAAAAGGCGCCGGTAAAGGAAATGGCGCCGGCAAAGGAAAAGGTACCCGTATTTGACCTGCCGCGTTCCATCGGCGTCCGGCAACTCGCCGAACGTCTGCAGGTCGATTCTATCCTGGTTATCAAGCAGTTGATGCGCAACGGCATCATGGCCAACATTAACCAGGTTATTGATTATGAGACCGCCGCTGCGATTGTGACCGGTTTTGGATTTAAACCGCATCTCAAGCCGCTCAAAGAGCAGCAGATGGCCACTGCCGCCGAAGAGAGTAAGAAAGCCAAGCGCCGCTACGGCAAAGACGCCGATAACCTCCTGCCGCGTCCCCCTATCGTTACGGTTATGGGGCATGTCGACCATGGTAAAACCAAGCTGCTGGACGCCATCCGTCAGACCAATGTCGTCGACTCCGAGGCCGGAGGCATCACCCAGCATATCGGCGCTTATCAGGCCACCATCAACGGCCAGAAGATTACCTTTCTGGATACCCCCGGTCATGAAGCGTTCACCGCCATGCGGGCCCACGGCGCCAATGTAACCGATGTGACCATCCTCGTTGTAGCCGCCGATGACGGTGTTATGCCGCAGACAATTGAAGCCATTAACCATGCCCGCGCCGCCGAGGTGCCTATCGTCGTAGCCATTAATAAGATTGACAAGGAAAATGCCGATCCCAATAGAGTTAAGCAGCAGCTGGCTGAAGCCGAACTCGTGGTTGAGGAGTGGGGAGGCAGTGTCGTCAGCATTGATATTTCAGCCAAGGAAAAGAAGGGTATCGAGGAACTGCTGGAGAGCGTGTTGCTGGTGGCTGAGATGGAGGAGCTCAAGGCGAATCCCAATCAACCGGCTGCCGCCGTGGTTATCGAGGCCGAGAAAGACAAGACCATGGGACCGCTGGCTACGGTACTGGTACAGTCCGGAACCCTGAAAGAGGGAGATACCGTCGTTGTCGGCGATACCTGGGGCAGGGTAAGAGCCATGTTCAATGACCTGGGTAAGCGTTTCAAGAAAGCCGAGCCCTCCACCCCCGCCGAAATACTCGGTTTAAATGATGTGCCCCGGGTTGGTGAAACTCTGACGGCTGTCTCTGATGAACGGCACGCCCAGGCTTTACTCGCCCGGCATAAGGCGGAAATGGAAAAGAAGTCCGCCCTGACTGCCAAAACGGTCAATCTTGATAACCTTTATGACCAGATAACCGCCGGTACGATGAAAGAACTCAATGTCATTCTCAAGACAGATGTTCAGGGCAGTATCGAACCGATAAGGAATTCTCTGGAGCAGTTAGGGACGGACGAAGTTAAAGTCAGGATTATCCACAGCGCCGCCGGTAATATCACCGAGAGCGATGTCATGCTGGCCGCCGCTTCCAAAGGGCTTATCATCGGTTTTAATGTCACTACCGCCGAAGGGGCCCGCCGGCTGGCGACAACTTCCGGCGTTTCCATCCGCCATTATAAGGTCATCTATAACCTCACCGATGATGTTGAAAAAGCCTTGAAAGGCATGCTGGAGCCGACCTTCGTTGAAGTCATCGAGGGTCGGGCTACCGTCCAGGCCGTTTTCTCCGCGGGTAAAGGAGCCAAAGCAGCCGGCGTCATGGTCAACGATGGCAAGGTAACCCGCAATGTGTCCGTCAGGGTAATCAGAGGTAAAGAGGTACTGGCCGATTCCAAGGTTAGCAGCCTTAAGCGGTTCAAGGACGACGCTAAAGAGGTAGCCGCCGGCTATGAGTGCGGCGTGGGTGTCAAGGACTTCGGCGATTTCCACGAAGGGGATATACTGGAATTTTATCGCATGGAAAAATCCGGGTAGCCGGACCAGCCCGGGCTTCGGCTTATGTCACACCGTATCGAGCGTGTCAATACACTTATCCGTCGGGAACTTAGCGAAATTATTCAAAACCAGCTGAGAGACCCGCGACTCGATGTATTTATTACGGTAAACGAGGTTACCACCACGGTCGACCTCAAATTCGCCAAGGTCTTTGTCAGCTCTATCGGCGGCAAGCAGGAAGAAGCCAAAGTACTTAAAGTCCTGAAAGCCGCGGCCGGTTTCCTCCGGTCGGAACTGGCTCACAAGGTTAATCTTAAGCATACCCCCGAGCTCAGCTTTTTCTGGGATGACTCTATCGAGCACGGCGACCGCATCCTGCGTCTTATCGACCAGGTCAGCCCCGAGCCGGAACCATAGCCGCTAAAACGATTGCATAAATAGGCTGTTCAGGGAGAGTGGAACCTATGAAAATTTCACCATTGTTGAGCCGGATTCCGGACTATCCTTTCCGTAAGGTGGGCCAGATTTCCCGGGAAGTCGAACAGCGGGACGGTATTAAAATAATCAATGCCCGGATTGGTATTCCCGACAGGGAGGCGCCCCGGGCTGTCAAGGAAGCCATGTCCAGATATATCCTCGATGATAACTCGACCCTCGGCTACCCGGTTGACGCTCACCCGGAAAGGGGCATACCGGAACTTATTGAAGCCATCATCGAAAATTATCGCCGGAAACATGACGTTACTCTCCGACCCGAAAATATCATGGTCACCGGCTGGGATAAGGAAATTCTACATAACATGGTTCGCCTCTTCGAGCCGGGGACGGTGTACATACCCGACCCTGTCTACCCGGCCTACGAACCGGCAGCGGTGCTGGCCCATCACAGCGTGAGGAGGGTCAGGACTTCGGCGGCTACCGGGTGGCTCCCCGAGTTCAGGTTCGCCGGGGAAGAAAATCCCGTGGCGTTCTATTTCTGCGACCCCAATAACCCCACCGGCAGCGTGGCCGACCGGGATTTTTACCTGTCCCTGCTTAATGAGATGAAGTCCGCCGGTGTTACCGGTATTTTTGATAAAGCCTATAAAGACTACGTGTTCGATGATACCACAAAACCGGTGTCTATAACTCAGGTCCCGGGGATGATAGACCATGGTTTTGAAATCGTGTCTTTCTCCAAGCATTACAATTACGTAGGCATAGGGCTGGGCTGGATTGTCAGCAGCGAGGAAAACATCAACCGCTGGCTCAAGCTTTCCAGCCAGTACAGCCAGGGCGTCGAATGGTATAAACAGAAGGCCGGCGTCGTCACTTTAACCGACCCGGCTGTTAAGGCGGAGATGCAGGAGTACTTTAACGAGCTTAAAGAGAGAAGGGATGTGTTCACGCGGGGGCTGCTTGACCTGGGGCTGAAAGTGGAAATCCCCCGGGCGACGCCATATCTCTGGATTCAAGTCCCTGAAGGCTTTAACGACGAGGATTTCGCGCTGAAGATACTAATAGACAAAGCGCATGTCGCCTTCATGCCCGGTTCCTATTTCGGGGAAAACGGACAGGGCTATATGAGAGCCACCCTGTTTCTTTCGATGACTGAAATTACCGAAGCCCTCGACCGCATTCAGAAAGTAAAGTCCTGGTGACGTTAGCACTTTAATAGCAGGCAAACGGATTCGACTTTGGACGGCATACTGAATATCGATAAGCCCGCCGGAAAGACATCTTACGGTGTCGTCGCTGCGGTAAAACGCCTCAGCGGAGAGCGGCGTGTCGGGCACACCGGAACGCTGGACCCGGATGCCACCGGTGTCCTGCCGGTCTGCCTTGGCCAGGGCACCCGCATCATTGAGTTTATTACGGATACCGCCAAGGTATATCACGCCGTTATCGAACTGGGTATCGCCACCGATACTTACGACGCCAGTGGCCGGGTAGTACAGCGCGGCGACCCTTCGGCAATAGACCGTACCGGGCTGGAGTCCGCCCTCTCGGCGTTCCGCGGCGCTATCCGGCAGGTCCCGCCGATGTACAGTGCCGTCAAGCATAAAGGACAGCCTCTTTATAAACTCGCCCGGGCCGGCATCAGTGTCGAACGCAAGAGCCGGCCGGTTACCGTCCATAAATTAGAACTCGTTGACTGGCAGCCCCCTTTAGTTACCCTGGAAATCGAGTGCAGCCAGGGCACCTATATACGTTCGCTGGCGCATGACCTCGGGCAGGCCCTGGGCTGCGGGGCTCATCTCAGGAGCCTGGTACGCACGAGGTGCGGTATCTTCGATATCAAAGATGCCGTGTCGTTACCCAAACTTGAAGAAGCCTTCCGCGGCGGGTATGGTGATGACTATCTCCATCCCGTCGATTTCGTCCTCCAGGACTATCAAGCGGTAATCGTCGATGATGCCGCCGAGGTCGCTATAAAAAACGGCACTTCCATAAATATTCCCGGCAGCCTCGATATAAAAAGTCCTGCCGGTGAAAAGTACTGCCGCGTGTATTCCCGGGACGGCCGTTTCCTGGGCATGCTACGTTATGTCCCTGAAAAAGAGGTCTGGCAGCCGAAAAAGGTGCTTATTAAATATGAATAATATATTTGATATCTTTACCCACCCGAGCCGCCCTCGCACCATCCACGGCATAGCCCGTAGGCTTTTACCCTCTCCCTTGATGGGAGAGGGCAGGGTGAGGGTGATATTTATTCTCCCCCTTTCCTAGGGGAGGGATAAAGGGGGATTTTGTTACCCAAAAGGGGAGTGCGCAGCGAGAGGGGGATACAGTGGGTGAGTATATATGAATAA
This sequence comes from uncultured Dehalococcoidaceae bacterium, assembly GCA_964395955.1. Lineage (GTDB taxonomy): Bacteria > Chloroflexota > Dehalococcoidia > Dehalococcoidales > RBG-16-60-22 > CAYVPT01. The sequence continues at coordinate 574 of CAYNDI010000084.1, read as the reverse complement.
CCATAATACAGGTAATACGTTAATCCTGAGTCTTGACAGCCTGCATTTAAAGAGGTAATATGCTACGGACGCCTGACTTGCGTGTGTAACCCAAGCGCCGGCGTCTCAAAAGAAAGGGGAAAAACAAAGCATGGGTAAAATAAACGTGGCTATAATCGGCGTGGGCAACTGCGCTTCATCGCTTATACAGGGCGTTCACTATTATAAGGACGCCAAAGAAACGGAAAAAGTACCGGGGCTGATGCACGTCAATCTGGGCGGCTACCATATCCGGGACATCAATTTCGTGGCCGCCTTCGATGTCGATAAAAACAAGGTCGGCAAGGACCTGGCGGAGGCCATCTACGCCAAGCCGAACAACACGTACAGGTTCTGCGATGTCCCGCCCACCGGCGTGAAAGTGCAGCGCGGCATGACCCACGACGGCCTGGGCAAGTACCTTTCCCAGATTATTGAGAAGGCCCCCTGGCCGACGGTTGACATCGTGAAAGTGCTCAAGGAGACCGGGGCCGATGTCGTCATCAACTACCTGCCCGTCGGCAGCGAAATGGCTACCAAGTGGTACGTCGAGCAG
>CAYNDI010000083.1:0-9160 GCA_964395955.1 uncultured Dehalococcoidaceae bacterium | reverse complement strand
GCCCTGGCTCTGGGTATGCTCCACACGATTATTAAAGAAGGGCTGTACGACGTAAATTTCGTTGAAAAGTGGACCGTAGGTTTCGACGAATTTAAGGAAAGGGTTAGGGAATACACCCCGGAAAAGGTAGCCGATATTACCTGGGTCCCCGCGGAGACTATTCAGGCTGCCGCGCGGTTATACGCAAATACCAGGCCCGCCTGCTTACAGTGGGGTGTCGGCATTGACCAGGGAGTGAATAATTTTCAGACTATCCGGGCCCTGCTTGTATTATCCGGTATCACGGGCAATATCGATATCCCGGGCGGCGATGCTTTCTGGGTGCCTCCGGCAAACGTGGTTATACAGGCGCCGCGCCTTAATCCGGACATGGAAGCGACGGAGAAACTCCCCCTCGAATCAAAGCAGAAAATGATTGGCGGCGCTAAATATAAGCTGAGCACGACGATACAGCCCGGGGAGTTCATTAAAACGGCACTGACTGATAAACCTTATCCGATAAAAGCCCTGTTTATCATGGGCAGTAATCTTCTGGTCGGTCACAGCGATTGTTTAGAGATGGTGAAGGTATTGCGGAAAATCGATTTCATAGTAGCTGCTGATTTATTTATGACACCCACGACTCAATTTGCCGATATCGTTCTCCCCGCCGCCAGCTGGCTGGAAACCGATGATATTTGCGACATGCACATGGTCTGGTGCGTTACCGCCAGGTCAAAGGTTGAATCTATTGGTGAATGCCGGGACGATAAGGAGATTCTTTTCGACCTTGCCCGCCGCATGGGCATGGAAGACGGTTTTCCGTGGCAGAGCACGACGGAATACGGCGATTGGCTGCTGAAAGACACCGGCATGACATTCGAGGAATTTAAAGAAATCGGCATACTTAAAGGCGATATGCGATATCGAAAATACGAGCGGGACGGGTTTAAAACGCCTTCCGGTAAATTTGAAATATCCTGTTCGGCTTTGAAAGATATGGGCTATGACCCTTTGCCTTATTACGCCGAACCTCCCGAAAGCCCCGCTTCGACCCCGGATGTTTTCAAAGAATATCCCCTGATAATAACGACAGGGGCCAGAGTCCAGGCATTTTTTCATACCGAGGGCAGGCAGATAAAATCCTTACGCCGGCGGAACCCGGACCCAAGAGTTGAGATTAACCCCGATACCGCATCGGAACTGGGTATAAAAAACGGCGACTGGGTATGGATAGAAAGTCCACGGGGCGGTCGGATCAAGCAGAGAGCCAGCCTGACGGAAGGTATTCATCCCGGTGTTGTCAGCGCGCAGCACGGCTGGTGGTTCCCGGAGAAAGAGCCGTGGGAATACGGTTTCAGGGAATCGAACGTTAATATGCTGACCCACGGCATGGCCCGCGACCCTCAAACCGGTTCGGAACCGTGGCGCGCCTTTCTCTGTAAGATATATAAAGTACAGGAATAAGCGTTTACCTTAAATACTGAAAGGGAGGAACCGATGACAGAAGCGGGATTTAACATCGATATAGGGCGATACAAATGCACGGTTTTTAGCGACGGCACACTGGGAAATGAAGGGGAGGTATTCGGGTTAAATAATCTGTTTATAGACTCGGGCGACTATAAAATACTCATCGATACCGGCTGCGGTGACGGATTTCAAGCTACCGCCGGGCATCTGGTTAAAAACATGGAGGCAGCCGGAATCAGGTGTTCCGATATCGATAGAATTATATTAACCCACGGTCACATTGACCATGCGGCCGGCTGCTTTAACTCGCGGGGAATGCCCGTTTTCCCCAATGCCCGCTACATAACATCCGAAAGGGAGTGGGAGTACTGGACTGAAGGGCCGGGGGACAACGAGCTTCAGAATGGATTTTTTGAGTCCGCCCGGAAGAATCTTTTACCCATCCGGGAGAAATTTGACCTGGCTAATGATGGTGATGAAGTTCTGCCCGGAATCAGACTCATACCCGCCCGCGGACATACGCCGGGCAACGTTATAGTGGATATATCGTCAAATGGTAAACAGCTCCTTTGCATCGGGGATATTATCCATTCACAGCAGGAGTTTATAAATCCCGAATATCTATCAGTGTTCGACGTAACACCCGAACAGGCTATAAAAACGAGGTCTGAAATACTATACGATGTTGTTAAACCCGGGACTCTTGTCTTCGCCTGTCATTTCACGTTTCCGGGTCTCGGCTATATAAAACAAACCGAAGGCGTGTTCAACTGGCAACCTGTCTAAGAGTATCTTCTAATCTCCCCTCGATGAGTTGGCATTTTCGCTGATTATATACTCCATCAATCACTATTTAATGAAAACAGGTATTGAAAGACCACCTGCAAAGCGTTGATTTATCGTTAATGAAGACCTAGAATTAAATAAGAGCATTAAAATATAAAAGACTAATCTACGAGGTTAAACATGAAAAACCTGATATTAATCCTCCTCCTTTCTATTATTATTCTATTGGCGGGTTGTTCTTCTCCGGCCGCCCCGGAAACACCTGTTCCGACTGTTCCCGAGATACCTGTTTCACCTGCCCCGGAAACTCCGGTAGTAACGCCGGAACTGCGGCAGAGACTCGACCTTCTGGTGGAACAGCTTGAACAGCAGCGTCAGACGCTGCACGTCCCCGGTATGGCTATCGCTGTGGTCAAGGACGATGAGGTGATTCTTACCCATGGCTTCGGGGTGGCTAACGTCGAGACGGAAACGCCGGTAACACAAGAGACTATCTTCGCCATCGGTTCAACCACTAAAGCCTTTACATCTACTCTGGTCGGTATGCTTGTCGATGAGGGAAAGATGGACTGGGATGACCCGGTGACCGAATACCTTCCTTATTTTCAAATGAACGTTGAAAGTGAAGATGAAAGCACCGAGGTCACCCTGCGCGATGTGCTTTCCCACCGTACCGGCTTTACCCGTATGGGCATCCTCTTTGCCAGCGGCCAGATACCCCGTGAAGAAGTGCTGCATGATGCTGTCAAGGCTGAACCATACGTACCTCTCGGAGAGAAATGGTATTACAGCAATGTAATGTATATGTCCGCGGGCGTAGCCGCCGGTATAGTGGATGGCACGGACTGGGATACGCTGGTCAAGGAACGCATCTTCGAGCCACTGGATATGAACAGCACCACTACATCCGTGACCGAAGCGGAAAAAGATACCCGGCTGGCACTTGGCTATTTGTGGGATGAGAATTTGCAGGCCTACGAATATAAGCCTATGCGCAATGTCGACAACATCGGGCCGGCCGGCTCAATCAATTCCAATGTTCTCGACATGGCACAATGGGTACGCCTCCAGCTCGGTCGCGGGGAATACGAAGGCCGCCGCCTCATCAGCGAGGCAAGCCTGCGCGAGACCTGGACGACCCAGGTTGATATTACCGCGACAATAGGCTACGGCATGGGCTGGATGATACGGGAGTGGGAAGGTCAGCCGGTTATTGAACACGGCGGTAATGTCGACGGCTTTTCGGCGCAGGTGGCCCTGCTGCCGGAATCTAACCTCGGTTTCGTGCTGCTTACCAACGCCTCGGCAAGCCCTCTGCCGCCCCAGGCTATCAATATAGTCTGGGACACGCTGCTCAAAGAGTCAACACCCGATACCGGAGCTACTGAAGATTATAAACCGTATCTCGGTGAGTATACCGCCAACTTCGGCCAGTTCAAGGATACGGTGTTTACGGTACTGGTGCAGAACAACCGTCTGGCCGTCGATGTACCGGGCCAGCAGGTATTCGAGTTAAAAGAGCCCGACCAGGAAGGCAAATGGTACTTCGCCATAACCAGTGATGTGGCTATATCCTTTGAACGCGATGAGGCCGATAACGTTGTCGGCATGAAAATGCACCAGTCAGGTATGACCTTCGATTTACCCAGGGAGGGCGTCGAGATTGCCCCGGATATCCCCCTGGAAGAATTACAGCAGTATCTCGGCAGCTATCGTTCCGAGGAACTGCAAATAACCGTCGAGGCCCTGATACAGAATAACCGGCTGGCCCTTGATATACCCGGGCAGATGGTCTACGAACTGTATCCCCCCGATGAGGATGGCATATGGGCCTTCCGCGTCACCCCGGAGATAAGTGTGAGATTCAACGAAGCACCCACCGGAGAAATAGTATCGTTGACTATGTACCAGGCCGGCATGGAATTTATCATGGAGCAGATTGAAAGCAAGCGACTGCCCACAGTTGCCGAAATTATGGCTTTACGTAATGCCGAAGGCAATAAGGCCGCCCTGGAAGCCATGGGCAACTATAGAATCGACAGCACCATTTACAGCGCTCAGTCGGGCGTCAGGGGTACCGTATCCCTGTATGTTGCCGGACCTGATAAATACCGTGTCGATGCCGACTACGGCAAGTACGGCTACAGCCGTACGGTCGTTAATGGCGACCGTGCCTGGGCTGAATCAAGCTTCGGGCCGTTCCAGGAACTGCGCGGTGACCTGCTGGCACAGGCAAAGATTGGGCATCCCTACGTTATGACCGGTGACTGGCGCGATTACTTCGACTCTATAAAAGTGATTAGAGTCGATACCCTTAATGATAAAGATGTCTATGTAATGGAGCTGAAGACCGGTGACCTGCCGGCGGTGACGGTTTATGTTGATGCCGTCACGGGGGACGTAGTCCTTACTGAAATGATTTCAATACAGGAAGGAGGCATCGGTATCCCGGTAACCACCCGGTCCGAAGATTTCAGGGAAGTCAATGGCATTCGTGTCCCTTCCCGCTCTATCTCAAGTAACGAACAAACGGGCCGGACCATTGTTGAGGACGAAACAATCGAGACGAATATACAACTGGACGACGATATTTTTATTCTAACGCCCGCGGAAGAATAAGGCACTTTTCGTTTGGTAATAAATAAAAACATAAGCGTCTCTTGTCTGGCATATATATGTGCATCAGCAACGGTCCTTAAAAAATGGCCAGTTTAATATTGCATGAAGTATAAAAAACACGGCACGAACGACAAGACGTTTTTTCTTGACTTATCATTATTAGAAGATATAAAATCACTTGATTATCAGGAAATTTTGTTATTGCGTAATATTACGAGTGCAAATCAATCCAAATGACTGATTTGTGTAACCGGTGAGTTGAAAGTATTTCTTATCGGGAATGAACTGAGCCGTTATACGAGTTAAATGAAAATTCTGGTTTTATGACAACAAATAAGGCCTTGAACCAAAAGGGGGTGAAACATGATCTAGGAGGCAGACTATCTAAAGCCTTAAAGAAGCAGTAAAGGAGGAGCATTCAGGAAATGAAAAAATATTTATTTATTGCCCTATCGGTTATCATGATAATGGGGTTGTTCATCGGCAGTTGCGGCGAACCTGAAGAACCGACAACAACGCCAACAATGACACCAACGACAACACCGACAACAACTCCGACCGCAACCCCGACCACAACACCTACGGTACAACCCACCGCTACGCCAACGAAACCGGCCCCCGGCGCGCCGGTAAGCGGCGGTAAGATGACAATAATCGCCGCAACGGGTCTGGTCGACCTGGGCTGGCCGCCGGCAATGAACCCGACTGACGAAGCTACGGCCAAAGCATACACCGAAGCCCTGGTATACTGGGGAGCTGACGGAGTTTTTCAGCCGGAACTGGCGGAAAGCTGGGACCTCGACCAGGCCAATAAGACCATTACCTTTCACCTGAGGAAGGGCGTCAAGTTCCATGACGGAACGGACTTCAATGCCGAGGCTGTAAGATATTGCGCTCAACTGAGGATAGATTCCAAGAGAATGGTTGACGCCAAGTATATAGATTCTATTGAGGTTGTTGATGATTACACCTTCCGGTACAACCTCAATACCTGGATTAACCCGCAAAAAGCCCTGCACTCCTGGGCTTACGGCCTCACCATATACTCCCCGGCAGCATTGGCCAAGGGTGAAGAAGCGAATACCACGAATTTTGTAAGCACCGGGCCATTTATGTTCGATGGCTTCGAACGCGATGTCTACCTGAAACTTAAGAGGAATGAAAATTACTGGCGCGGCCCGGAATACCCCTATCTCGACGCTATCGAATACAGGTTCTTCGCCGATACGATGACGGCCGCCGCCGCGATGCAGGCGGGAGAAGGCGACACATGGCTCGCTCCGATTAAAGAAGCCCTTGACCTGGAAAAAATGGGCATGAAAGTAATCGAGCAGACCAACATGTACACCGAAATCGTCCCCGATAACAAGACCCCCGGCTCGATATGGGCGGACGAGAGAGTACGTGAAGCCCTGGAGTATGCTATTGACCGGCCGGCACTGGTAGAGGGACTCGGCTACGGCAAGTATAAACCCATGAAGATGCTGGCTCCCGAGGGCTCCACCGGCTACAATCCCGATTTCCCGGAGCGAGAATACAATCCGGATAAAGCCAGGGAATTACTGGCTGAGGCAGGTTATCCCGATGGCTTCAAGACCACGATGCTTGTTTTCCAGGGTAATCTTGACCTTCCCCAGGCAATCCAGCAGTATGCTGCTGAAGTAGGCATCGAGATTGAAATCGATGCCGCCGACCCGGGCAGGTTCTTCGGGGCTCTGTATACAGACGGCTGGAACGGCGGCCTGCTGCAGTGGATGGTCCCGGTAGACCCGGAATTCGCCATCGGCTGGCTGGTCCATTTCGGCAAGGAGCCGATCATCTTTTACTCCAGCCTGGTATGGCCCGATAGATACTGGGAGCTGAACGACGAGTTCTATTTTGCATCCACTATGGAGGAAGGACGTCAGGCGACCAAGGACATGATGACCTTCGCCAGCGAAGGAGCCTATCTGATTCCGCTGTACAGTACGATAGCAACGTATGTGGTGCAACCCTACGTTCATACCACCTATTACTCGTATCACTTCATGACCCTTAATACGTGGGAATGGTGGATGGAAGAACATTAGTTAGCTGAATAATGTGCAGGGTGATTCGTCCTCATATTAATCGTTTTCCGGGGGCGGGTCACCCTGCATGGTAATAACAATCGAATATCCAAATCACCGGACTGAGTTCCCTTGGAAAATCAATCATGTTTTGCAAAGAATAAAGTCTAGCTTTGTCCGGGACGGACTCTAATTGGCTAGTCGAGGTTCAATGTGACCACATACATCATACGACGAGTATTATGGGCAATAATCATTCTTATCATGTTAACCCTGCTCGTTTTCTTTTCCATGCGTCTGCTGCCCGGTGACCCGATAATTATTTACGTCGGCCAGAGCCAGGGACTGATAAGCATGGACCCGGAAGCTCTGGCAGCACTCAGAGCGGAATACGGGCTGGACAAACCGATAATGGTCCAGTATTTCAACTGGATAGGCGGTATCTTCCGGGGAGACCTTGGCAAGTCAGTGGTCTACAAAGAGGATGTAGGCAAGCTTTTAGGCAAGCGTTTACCGGTTACGGCACACATGGGGTTGCTGTCATTTATTATTACCACCATCCTGGGTATATCCGCGGGAGTATTCGCGGCCCTGCGGCGCAGTAAATGGGCTGACCAGGTATTCACGCCTTTATCCTATATCGGTATTTCTATTCCCATTTTCTGGCTGGGGGTATTGATGATATTAGCCTTCAGTGTAAAGCTGCACTGGCTGCCTACCAGCGGTTACACCTCGCCGTTCAGTGATTTCTGGATGAGTACGAAACAATTAATAATGCCTGTTATCTGTCTTTCCGTAACTCAAATCGCGATGGTATCGCGGCAGATGCGGTCGAGTGTGCTCGAAGTTGTCCGCCAGGATTATGTTCGCACCGCCTGGTCAAAAGGCCTGAGAGAAAGGGTGATAGTATCTAAACACATACTTAAAAACAGCCTCATCCCGGTGATTACACTGATGGGCTTTGCCATCGGTATGATTTTCGGAGGTTCGGTACTTATCGAGTCCGTTTTTAACATTCCGGGCATGGGCAGATTGATGGTAAACAGCATCTTCAGCCAGGACTACGTGGTCGTGCAAGCGTGCACTCTTGTATTTGCCCTGATTATTTTGGTGACGAATTTACTGGTGGATATATCCTACGGCTGGCTTGACCCCAGAATAAGGTACGGTTAGGAGACTTTTATTTATGGCAGATACCCCGGATAAAAGCTCGGAATTCCAGGAAGCCCCACCCCGCATCAGCGAATGGCGGCGCTTCCGCCGGGTATTTTTTCAGCGTAAGATTGTCTTCTTCGGACTCCTGGTACTGGTGGTGCTGGGTCTCGCCGCCGCTTTTGCCCCATGGATTTCGCCTTATGACCCTTATAAAGGGAATATGAGAGGTGTCCTGCTTCAGCCGAATAAAGAGCATTTACTGGGGACCGACCCCCTGGGCAGGGATACTTTGAGCCGGCTTATTTACGGTACCAGGACAGCCCTGCTGGTGGGCTTTACCACCGTGGCGTTTGCCGCTGTTGCCGGCGTCATACTGGGACTGACGGCCGGGTACTTCGGGGGTATTACGAACATGATTATCATGAGAATCATGGACCTTCTCCTGTCCTTTCCTATGATAATCCTGGCCTTGTTCATCGCGGCGTTGCTGGGCGGGGGTATCCAGAATGTTATCATTGCCCTGGGCATCGGGGCGCTGCCCGGCTACGCCAGGGTAATGCACGGACTGACGCTGAGTATCCGGGAAAATGATTATATCCTGGCCGGACGTGCCATGGGCTCCAGCAATTCACGCACCATGCTTTCCCATATACTGCCGAATGCGTTACCACCGATGATTGTACTCATCACGCTGCAGCTGGGGTCTATTATTCTGGCCGAAGCCGGTCTAAGCTATCTCGGCATCGGTATAAAACCGCCCGGGGCGGCCTGGGGCGCCATGGTTAACGAAGGCTATCGCTATTTACTGACGAATATGTGGCTCTCCGTCGCTCCCGGCCTGGCAATAATGCTGGTAGTGTTCGCCTTTAATCTGGTGGGCGACGGACTGAGAGACGCACTCGACCCACGGCTCAGGGGACTGCTCTAGTATCAATAGTCAGAAGGCAATTTACCAGAGCCGGCAAACCCATGACAAAATTAGCCCTTTACCCCACCCCCTCGTTTCTTATCTTTTCCCACCCCTGCCGCCCTCGTATCATCAGCAGCATAGCTCGGTAAAATACTCCTGAAAATCCCCGGCGGTGGGGAGAAAAGGTGGT
>CAYNDI010000082.1:0-9174 GCA_964395955.1 uncultured Dehalococcoidaceae bacterium | reverse complement strand
TAAGCAGAAGATGGATCGAGGGCGGTCAGGGTGGGAAAAGATAAGAGAGAAAAAACGAGTACAGGAGTAAATAAAGGCCACTCTCTTGACCGTAGGTACGAATATTGATACACTCAATTCAACAGGGATACGGATTACAGGCTATGAAAATCGTTACCGCCGAGCAGATGCGGCAGATTGACCGGGAGTGCGCCGAGCAGGGCATTCCGGCCGGCACGCTTATGGAGAACGCCGGTAAAGCCGTGGCCGGTGCTACCCGTGACAGCCTGGGCAAAGTCGAAGGACAGCACATTCTGTGTCTTATCGGCGGGGGGAATAACGGCGGCGACGGTCTGGTGGCCGCCCGCTACCTCCACGACTGGGGCGCTGAAATCGGCATTTACCTCTGCTCCCGCAGGCCGACCGATGACGCCAACCTCAAACTGGCGCGGGAGTGCGGTATCGCCTACATCGATGCGGCGCAGGATAAAAACCTGAAAATATTCGATGACTTACTGGCAAAAGCCACCTGTGTTATCGACGGATTGCTGGGCACCGGTAAAATGCGGCCGCTGGAAGGCGTTTTCCGGCAGGTGCTGGAAAAGGTCAATGCGGCGAGGAATAGCCGTAACCTGAAAATCGTGGCGATTGATTTACCTTCCGGTCTGGACGCCGACACCGGCGCTATCGACCCCGCCTGCCCCCGCGCCGACGTCACCGTAACGCTGGCTTTTCCCAAGCCGGGGCTTTTCAACTTCCCCGGGGCGGAAAGGGTGGGCACGCTGAAAGTGGTCGATATCGGCATACCGGAAGCGCTGGCGGAATCCGCCACTACCGAGCTTATCACCGACCGGTGGGCGAGGACCGTTCTCCCGGAACGCCCGCTCAACGCCAACAAGGGGAGCTTCGGGCGGGTGCTGGTAGCCGCCGGTTCGATTAACTACATCGGGGCGGCTTACCTGGCCTGCAGCGGCGCTCAGAGGGTCGGGGCGGGACTGGTCACGCTGGCCATCCCCGGCAGCCTGCAGCCCGTTCTCGCCGCCAAGCTGACCGAGACAACCTATCTGACTTTACCCGAGTCACAGCCCGGCGTCGTCTCGGTTGAAGCCGCCGATATTATTACCCGCCAGGCGAACCAGTACGACGTCCTACTCATTGGCTGCGGCCTGGGGCAAAATCCGGCCACCATCAAATTCGTGAGTTCTCTCATCCTGGAGAAAGAAATGCCCCAGCCGGTACTGGACGCCGACGCCCTTAATATTATGTCTAAAACACCGGACTGGTGGCAGAGACTTAACGATAACGCGATACTGACGCCGCACCCCGGAGAAATGTCCCGGCTCTGCGGTCTGTCCATAAATGAAATCCAGGCGGACAGGGCAGGCATTACCCGGAGATTCGCCGTCGAGTGGCACCAGACAGTTGTCCTTAAAGGTGCTTATACCGTCATCGCCACCGCTGAAGGTCACTGCCGCGTCAGCCCCTTCGCCAATCCGGGGCTGGCTTCGGCGGGAACGGGCGACGTGCTGGCCGGAGTAATTGCCGGGCTGGCGGCGCAGGGGCTGGCGTCTTTCGATGCCGCGTCTCTGGGCGTATACCTCCACGGCAAAGCCGGCGAGGCGGTTAAAAACGAGATAGGCGATACCGGCATGATAGCCTCCGACCTGCTGCCGGTACTGCCGAAAATTATTAAACAATTGAAAAACGGAGGTTGAAGAGGAGGAACATATGCTGCTGGCGGTAGATATCGGGAATACCAACATAACCATAGGCCTGTTTAAAAATGATAAGCTCGAGGCGACCTGGCGTATTGCCACGGGCGTCCACCGCATGCCCGACGAGTATGCGGTGATACTGCTCAACCTGCTGCACAACCATGGTTTGAATGCCTCAGACGTCACCAAGGGAGCGGTGAGCTGTGTCGTGCCGCCGCTGGTGACTACTTTTAACGAGTTATTTGAAAATTACTTTAATATTCAACCCCTGGTAATCAGCCCCGGTGTCAAGACCGGGATAAGAATCCGCTATGATAATCCGCGTGAACTCGGCGGCGACCGTATTTCCAACGCCGCAGGAGCTCTAAGCCTCTATAAACCGCCGATTATCGTGGTGGTTATGGGGACGGCAACGGCGTTCGATACTATCTCCAAAGAAGGCGATTATCTCGGCGGAGCCGTCGCTCCCGGGCTGGCCATTTCCGCCGAAGCCCTGTATACTCGCACCGCAGCCCTGCCCAGGGTGGAACTGTTCCCTCCCAGGCGTGCTATCGGCCCCAATACCGTTGCCGCAATGCAGTCGGGCATCATTTACGGCTACGCGGGGCTTATCGACGGCATCGTGACACGCATACAGGAAGAACTGGGAGATAAAGCTAACGTCGTGGCTACCGGAGGTTACGCCGATATCATAGCCAAAGAAACCAGAGTAATCGAAAAGGTCAATCCCGACCTGACGCTTATCGGTATAAAAGTTATCCACGGCATGAACCGGGAATAACCGGACAAGGAGATGACGATGTTAAAGGACAAGACCATAGTGCTGGGGATAACGGGAGGCATTGCCGCCTACAAGGCGGTCGACCTTGCCAGCAAGCTGACGCAGTCCGGGGCTACCGTGGAAACGGTCATGACCGAGGCCGCCACGAAGTTCATCACCCCTCTCACACTGCGCAACATCACCCACCGGCCGGTCGTTACCGACATGTTCGAATCGGCTTCCGAGTGGAGTGAGCAACATATCGCCCTGGCGGAAGCCGCCGATGCTGTTATAATAGCCCCCGCCACCGCCAATACCATCGCCAGGCTAGCCGCGGGAATCGCCGACAACATGCTCGGATGTATCGTGCTGGCGACGGAGTCACCGGTCATCGTTTCCCCCGCCATGAACGATGTCATGTACAATAACTCCATTACTCAGGAGAATATAGCAAAATTGAAAGCCAGGGGCTTTACCTTCATCGAACCGGAATACGGTCGGCTGGCCTCCGGGAAGATGGGGCAGGGCAGGCTGCCCGATACTCCCAGGATAATCCAGGCTATCGAGGAGGTTCTAAATGGCTAAGAAGGACTTAGAGGGTAAAACAATCGTCGTATCTGCCGGAGGAACGCGCGAAGCAATCGACCCCGTGCGGCACATCGGCAACCGCTCTTCGGGAAAGATGGGCCATGCCGTTGCCGAAGCCGCCCGGGACCGAGGCGCTAAAGTTTTTTTAATCTCCGCGCCTACGGCGCTACCCAATCCCGCCGATATAGACGTCACCCATGTAGAAAGCGTCTTTGAAATGAGGGACGAGGTCGTGAGAGCGTGTGCGAGAGCCGACGCTTTAATCATGTCCGCCGCGCCCGCCGACTACGTGCCGAAAAATCCTTCCAGACAAAAAATCAAGAAAAGCACGGAAGGTCTTACACTGGAACTCACCAAAGCGCCGGATATTCTGACCGAAGTCAAGGGCGACATCATAAAAGTGGGCTTCTCCGCCGAAACGGAAGACCTCATAAAGAATACCGTTGAGAAACTGCACGATAAAGACTGCGATCTTTTCGTGGCGAACGACGTAACCATAGCCGGCAGCGGGTTTTACGCAGACAACAACAAGGTAACGCTGATAGATAAAGACGGGGGCGTGGAAGACCTGCCCATGATGAGCAAACGCGAGGTGGCGGATAAAGTGCTGGACAGGGTGGTTGAGTTCTTGAAGTAAACAGGATGGTTGATTTAATATCTGATGGAGCAGTACGAATTAAACTGGAAAAATTACTATGACATTCTTCAAGTGAGTCAGAATGCCAAGCTCCCGGAAATCAAAGGGGCCTATAAAAAACTGGCAAAATCCTACCATCCGGATACAACGACTGATTCAACAGCCACTGACAACATGGCTGATATTAATGAAGCTTTTGAAATACTCTCTGACTCTGCCAGAAGAGCCACGTACGACCAGGTTTTCGTTGCACGAAGCATTTTACAGAAAGACACTGATGAGACAGTACCGGACGATTCTCTACGAGCCGTGAGGGACGCCGTAAAAAGAGCCTCCGGAGAGAAGAGTAAAGAACAGATAATGGATGACCTGGTGAGAACGGGAATATCTCAGAGTGATGCAGAACAAATCATAGATGAAGTTTTTGCATCCAGTACCAGGTCAACGAAAAAAGGGGGAAGTGATTTACTTGGATGCGGGGTATCGGCGCTAATTATAAGTGGCATACTATACGGTATATTTTATTTATTATGGCCCTGTCATAGCTCGTATATCAATAACTATATTATGGTGGGACTATTAATCATTGGACTTATATGTGTAGTAATGGGAATGTATCAACGTCATACACATTGACTTGAGAGGCAGGGCAATTTAACGGGCTAAGCCGAGGATGATGCGAGGGCGGTCGGGTGCGAAAAGATTAAAACGAGGGGCGGGGGGGGATTCTAAAAAGTCTCCAGAAGGGATAAATGGATACACTCACCAACATAGTAGAAATATCCGAACTCAGATATGTCCCGGAGCTGATAGCCTGGGCAGCCGGTATCACCCTGGCGGTAATCATGGTGCGGCGGGGCGGCCTGAGAGCCGAGAAGCTGCTGCTGGCCGGATGCATTCTGATGCTTTTTACCCCGCTGACCGGTCTTATATTTAATCACTGGCTGATGGAGGTAATACAGGAACAGGACAGGAGCTACATGGAATTGATGCGGCATCCCGCCTGGATTGTCCTGAATATCGGCGCAGGCCTGGCCAGCCTGGCGGGACTCGTCTGCCTTATCTGGGCCTTCCTCTCAAGATTTCGGACAAAGAAACCGGAGGCAGCCTGATGGGCATATTTGAATACCTGATAGCGTCTCTTGCTGCGGCGCCGAGTATGATATTCTGGATTGCGGTAATAATCTACGGCATCGTCAAGCTGAACAGAGGGGGAGGCCGTGCCGAAGGTTTCCTGATAACCGGGGGCAGCATCAAATTAATCGGCAATATACTCGGAATCGCCAACTTCTTTATCGTTCCCTGGTTTTTCAATGATATCGTTATAAAGGATGATGCCATCACCCTATTTTCCGGCTTTGGAATCATCCGCACCATTATCAGCATGATTGGTTTTTTGTGCCTGCTTTATGGTTTCTGGCTTAAATTTAAAGCATTAAAAGAAGTTAAGATATCACCCTGATTTAAGGTAATCAAGACGCGTAATTTACCGTCGACAATACCGGCAGGATTAATTCCGGGCTACCTTTCAGCTATAATAACTGATAAAATAATAGAGTTCCCGGTTGCGGACTGATTTTTAATACTGGAAAGAGGTTATCATGACGCAGTCCTCTGATATACAGGAAATGC
This sequence comes from uncultured Dehalococcoidaceae bacterium, assembly GCA_964395955.1. GTDB lineage: Bacteria > Chloroflexota > Dehalococcoidia > Dehalococcoidales > RBG-16-60-22 > CAYVPT01. The sequence continues at coordinate 3,863 of CAYNDI010000082.1, read as the reverse complement.
CCAAGGCTTACGAGCCGGGGAAGGTCGAGCAGAAGTGGTACGACTTCTGGATGGAGAAGGGATACTTCACGCCTGAAATAGATAAGAAGAAAAAGCCCTTCGTCATTATCATGCCGCCGCCAAATGTTACCGGCGAACTGCACCTCGGTCACGCCCTGGAAAGCGCCCAGCAAGATACCATGATACGCTGGCACCGTATGAAGGGAGAACCGACCCTCTGGCTGCCGGGGGTAGACCACGCCGCCATCGCCGCCCAGGTAGTTTTAGAGAGAGAGCTGGCTAAAGAGGGGCTGGACCGCCATAAGATGGGCCGAGAGAAATTCCTGGAACGAATGTATAAATGGGTAGCCGAGTGCCGCCAGATTATCACGCGACAGCATATGAAGCTGGCCATTTCCTGCGATTGGACACGCCTGCGGTTCACCATGGACGATCAGTCGAGTCGGGCAGTGCGTACCACCTTCAAACACCTTTACGACAAGGGGCTGATATACCGGGGAGAGCGGATAATCAACTGGTGTCCGCGCTGCGGCACGGCGCTCTCCGACCTCGAGGTAGAACACCAGGATGTCAAAGGCCACCTGTGGTATGTACGCTACCCGATAGCGGGAGAGAAGGACAAATACATCACCGTTGCCACGACACGACCCGAGACGATACTGGGAGATACGGCGGTGGCAGTTAATCCTGAAGACAAGAGATTCAAGGGGATGGTGGGCAAGAAAGTCATCCTGCCGGCGGTCAACCGCGAGATACCGATAGTCGCCGACGAAGCCGTGAGCACGGAATTCGGGACGGGGGCGGTAAAGATAACGCCGGCGCACGACCCGGTGGACTTCGAGGTGGCACAGAGACAAAACCTGCCCCTGATTAACATCCTCAATAACGACGTGACGATGAACGAGAATGCCGGTCCTTATAAAGGCATGGACAGGTACGAATGCCGCGAAGCCATTATCGCCGACCTGGTAAAAGGCGGACAGCTGGTAAAAACAGAAGAGTACGGTCATGCCGTGGGACACTGCGAGCGCTGCCATACCGTCGTCGAGCCTATCGCCAGCCGGCAATGGTTCGTGAAAATAGCGCCCCTGGCCAAGCCGGCCATAGAAGTCGTTAAAAACGGGCGCATCAAGATACTGCCGGAACGCTTTGCCAAAGTCTATCTCAACTGGATGGAAAACATCCGCGACTGGTGCATCAGCCGGCAGTTATGGTGGGGGCACCGCATACCGATATGGTACTGTAAAGACTGCGGGGAACTGACCGTAGCCGTGGAAACGCCGACAAAATGCGGTAAATGCGGCTCTAAGAAAATCGAGCAGGACCCGGACACGCTGGATACCTGGTTCAGCTCCGGGTTATGGCCCCATTCAACGCTGGGCTGGCCGGATGACACCGAAGACCTGCGCTATTTTTACCCTACAACAGTCATGAATCCGGGCTATGAAATCCTGTTTTTCTGGGTCGCCCGGATGATAATGCTGGGCATCGAAAATACCGGTGAAATTCCCTTCCATACCGTCTATCTGCACGGCCTGATACGCGACGATACCGGCGCTAAAATGAGCAAGACCCGGGGCAATGTGCGCGACCCGCTGGACCTGGTGAACAAATACGGCGCGGACGCAACACGGTTAGCCTTAACAACCGGTACCTCGCCCGGCAACGACTCCCGGCTGTCCGTCGAGAAGATGGAGGCCGCCCGTAACTTCGCCAACAAGCTCTGGAACGCCACCCGGTTCGTCGTCAGGAGCCTTGAGGAGCACGCCGACCCTGAATTGAAAATAGACCGTAATAAGTCACTACCGGAAGACCGCTGGATTCTCTCGCGACTGAACCGTACCGTGGCCAGCGTCGTCAGCCTCATGGAAGACTTCCAGTTCGGCGAGGCGCAAAGGCAGATACACGACTTCCTCTGGGGTGACTACTGCGACTGGTATATCGAGCTGGCTAAGATAAGGCTGCAGGCGAAAGACAACTCCCCCCTGCCGGTGCTGGTACAGGTACTGGAAACATCCCTGCGGCTGCTGCACCCGTACATGCCGTTCATTACCGAGGAACTCTGGCAGAACCTGAAAAAGAATGTGCCTGACATCGAAGGCGAATCAATCATGGTCGCCGACTATCCTGAGGTGGATGAAAATATGTACGATACGGCCGCCGAGAGCGAGATACAAGCCATAACCGATATAATACGCTCTATCCGTAACGTGCGCGCACAATACAGGGTCGAAAGCGCCCGGTGGGTCGAGGCTAAAATATATACCGGTGCCGCCCGGTTGTCCGCTGTCTCACGATACGTTGCGCCGATAAAAGCCCTGGCCCGGGCTAATCCCGTCAGCTTCCTGGAGGGCGAGCCCGGGGAAAAAGCCGGCGATAACACGCTGGTGTTGCCGCTGGCGCAGGCAACGGTCGCCATTCCTATGGCCAGCATGTTCGACCTCAAAGCGGAAAAGAAAAGGATAGAGAAAGAGACGGAGCAGACCCGGAATGAAGTCGACCGACTCGAAGCCCGGTTGAAAGACGAGGCCTTCCTGACCCGGGCGCCGGAGGCTGTCGTTGCAAAGGAACGTCAAAAACTCTATACTCTGAGGGATAAACTGGAAAAACTCAAGCAACAGAATGCCAGACTGTAGGAGGTGAGGCAATGTTCGAGAGAGTACTGGTCCCGCTGGATGGCTCCAAGGTAGGTGAAGCCGCTTTGCCGGTAATCGAACGACTCGTGGAGAAATGCGGGCCCGGGGTGAAGGTTGAAATTACCATCCTCGGCGTAATCACGCTTCTGAGGCACTGGGTGGTGGTGGGGGAGGCCAGCGCCCCGGTTTCCTACACGGAAGATGAACTGAAACTCATCAGGCAGAGGGTTTCGGACTACCTCGCCAAGACCGGCGATTCTCTGAAAAACCGGGGGGTTACCATCAAAACGATGGTCACCAGCGGTAACGCCGCCGATGAAATCCTTAAAGCCGTCGACGAGACTAATGCCGACCTTATAGCCATGTCCACTCACGGAAGATCCGGATTACGCCGGCTGGCTTTCGGGAGTATTACCGATAAAGTGCTTCACGGTTCACACGTCCCGGTGCTCATGGTGCGCGCCCCGGAGGGCACCATTAACGAGTAGGTGATAAAAGTGTCATTGCGAGCCCCGACCTGTCGGGGCGTGGCAATCCCGACGAACGATAATTGAGATTGCTTCGTCGCCAGGCTCCTCGCAATGACATCTCAGGCGATCAAGCACTATCATTATCGACGAAATCAGCGGCTAAAACCTTGAAGACGCCCTTCTTCCGCCACTGGCGCTTGAGGTATTCCAGGGCTTTCCGCGTATCACTGGCCATTCTGGCTTTTTCACATTTCCTGAGGCGGTATTTGAACAGCCAGTAGGTGAACTCCTTAAGCTCGCCGAGAGTGATGGAATCGATATCAGGATAGCCCTTTTCCTGACGGAAGCTGTTAAGCAGTATTTCCCGGGAAACATTATAAATCCTCAGGAAAGCCTCATCCGAAGAATCAGCCCTGGTACGCAGGCCCTGCGCCCGCCTCTCTTTTTCGATTTCATCCTGTACTGCTAAAAGCAGGGCTTCTTCTACGGTGACGCCGTAGAAATAATTCAGATACTGGTGGTATTTTTTATCGCCGATAAGCTCGTGGACTTCTTCGGCCTGAAGCTCAAGTGGAGGTACGCCGTGAAAGAGAAGATTATTTTTCTCCGTTTCCGGCAGAAGCCCGTCCACCGCCTCGCAGAGTCGTTCCGCCAGCAGCAGCCAGTCGAAGGCCTCGCCGTCGATAAGATAGCGATAAACGCGGTCGTGATAAATCTCCTCGGCGCTGGTCCAGAGTCCCATGGCCCCGAGCAGGGC
>CAYNDI010000081.1:0-9181 GCA_964395955.1 uncultured Dehalococcoidaceae bacterium | reverse complement strand
CCTCGTGTCCCCCTTTTTTGCTAGAGTTGTCATTGCGAGGAGTACATTCGCTTCGCTCAGTATAAACTCCGCGACGTGGCAATCCCTGCCTTTGGTCTATATTATCCTTGAGATTGCCGCGCCTCCCGACTGTGTCGGGATGGCTCGCAATGACAATGGCGTTAGTCAAAATCTTCCCACCGCGCCGGCCAGCCCCCGCCTTCGTCGGCCTGAAGGGCCAGTTTGGCGTATATTGCCAGCATGCCGGTTACTCTAGACTGGGAGGGTGTCGTCACATTGTCCTCCTGAACTCGGATGTCAAAGATTGACAACGATTTTCTATTGGAAAAATGAAGTATTCTCATTCTAACAGCTAATTATATTATGGACAAGGGAAACGAATATTATGAAGTATTGACACGGCATCGTTAATAATGCTATTGTATACTATGTTGACAGAAACAGTCAACAATCTGTTTAATACGAGGCAGGCTGATGAAACTCACAACCCGGACACGCTACGGGACCAGGGCTCTCCTGGAGCTGGCTCTGCATAAGGGAGAAGAGCCGGTTTTTTTAAAAGATATTGCCCGGCGGCAGCAGATTTCATTACCGTACCTCGAGCATCTAATCGCTCCTTTAATCGCCGGAGGGATTCTGCGCAGTACCAAAGGACCCAGGGGCGGCGTTTCCCTGGCCAGAAAGCCTGCGGATATAAAACTGATTGAAATAACACAGTTACTAGAAGGCCCGACGGCTCCGGTGGCATGCGTCGATAATCCGGAGGTATGCGGCCGGTCAGAGGACTGCGCTACCCGGGATGTCTGGAGCCGGCTGAAAGAGGCCATGGACGGCGTGCTCGGGTCGACGACGCTGCAGGACCTGATGGAAGAGCAGCAGAAGAAAAGATAGCCCGGTTAAGTTGGTCTAAAGTTCCCGGTAACTATTCAGTTGTTCGAAGTCTATCATCCCGCTCTCGGCGATATTTTCGATTTCTATTCCAGCCTCGACGGCCGCGGCTACCGGATTCAGTCCGCCGATTTGAATAATACCTACCCGGTTCAGGGCTACCGCAATCTGGCAGAGCGGTTCGCTGGTATCGCCCAGGGCATAAATACCGTCGATACCGGCTGCCATGAGCTTTACTTTTATCTCTTCGACGACTTCCCTGGCCGGTGCCGGTATGGTGCGGAACGCTCCCAGTATTTTACCGCTCCCGGTACGGGAAGCCTCGTTGACGCTGGTCATCTTCGCCTGGATAAACTGCTCTGACGGGTCGGTGGACGTACCGGCGTACTCGGTAATAGCCACGAAGCGTCTCGGCCGGTTATCCCTGATTTCCAGAACGCCCCCGAATTTGAACTCCGTGGGTACCCCGGCCTTGAGGAGAACACCGTTGATGGAAGCGCCGCAGACCGTAGCCAGGCCGATTTTACCTTCGGGTACTACTACCGAACCGAGTTTTTCTCCTTCCGCTCCGGTGGCTACCAGCTCGCTGACGCAAAATCCGGCTTTAAAAGCGTCCTTCATGGCTGTTAAAGCCTTTTTGAACCTGCCTTTATCGATGATGGAGGTGTTGATGGCCAGCAGTCCGGTGCGTTTTTCCGGGTCGAAGGTAGTCTGGTAGGCCAGCAGTTCCAGTTTATCGCGTACCAGCCCGAGCTGTTGCGAAGCCAGCGCTTCCTTGACCTCCTGCCTGCCCTCGGGAGTAAGCGTCCGCCCGTCGCGTCCGCCGGGTTCGGTAAAGCCGCGTTCGTCGGCTATTTTCAGGTGGTACCTTACGCCGCGCTCACTGAGAAAAACGCCCTCCTGCTCCAGTCTCCGGGCGATGGTAATCGACCCGAGTGGTGCGGACGACTCGCTCAGCACTTTAAGGATGGCTATCAGCTTGTTCTCGGCATCGGCCCCGATGGGCTGGTCCATGGTATCTCCGGAATTTCTTTCTGGTTATTATACCATGCATAAATATAAAGAGCGAAAGAAAATAGCGGTAAAGTCTTCTCTTATAGCAGAAGGGGAGGCTAGTCCTTTTTAAAGCGGTTGGTGATGGGGAGTCTTCTATCGCGTCCGAAAGCGCGGGGGGTAATTTTTACACCCGGTGGCGCCTGCCGCCGCTTGTATTCACTGGTGTCCACCAGCCTGGCGGTATGCCGGACGACCTTTTCATCGGCTCCGGCAGCTACAATCTGCTCGATGCTTTTATCATCTTCTACATAGGCGGTAAGAATAGGGTCGAGGACTTCGTATGGGGGCAGAGAGTCCGTGTCCGCCTGGTCGGGACGCAGTTCGGCGGAGGGAGCCTTGTTTATTATCGCCTCAGGAATAAGGTCGAACCCGGCCCTCCGGTTACGGTAACCGGCGAGCTTATATACCATCGTCTTCGGGACGTCTTTAATCACGGCAAAGCCGCCGGCCATATCGCCGTATAAAGTGGAATATCCGGTGGCCATCTCGCTTTTATTGCCGGTGGTCAGCACAATCCAGCCGAACTTGTTTGAAAGCCCCATCAAAAGCGTACCGCGGATGCGGGCTTGAATATTTTCCTCGGCGGTGTCCGACTCCATCCCCTTGAAAGGCCCGGATAAAGAGTCGAGAAATGCTTTGAAGACGGGCTCGATGGGTATGGTGTAGAGCTCGATACCGAGTTTTTCGGCAAGTATTTTGGCGTCTGAAAGACTACCCGCCGACGAATAACGTGAAGGCATGGCCACCCCGGTGACGTTGGACTTTCCCAGGGCATCGACGGCGATGGCGGCGACCAGGCTCGAATCCAGACCTCCGGAAAGGCCGATTAAGACCTTCTTGAAGCCGTTCTTGGTGATATAGTCATGTGTGCCGAGAACCAGCGCTTCATAAATTTCCGCAGCAGGGTCGAGTGTTTCGATGTTGCGGGGGGACAAGGGCGGTTTATCGGTACCGAAGGGTTTCTCCGAGACTTCGATGATTTCAGATGGGCGCCACCCTTCGTCCTGACGGCGCAGCATTCCCTGCCGCCAGCGCGGGTCATGCAGGCGGGTGCGGAACACGTTTTCAATATCGAGGTCAGCGATGACAAGGTCTTCCTCAAACTGTCTGCCGCGGGCAATGAGCTGTCCCTTCTCGTCCATTATCAGGCTGTTGCCGTCAAAGACGAGTTCGTCCTGGCCGCCGACGAGGTTATTAAAGACCAGAACAGCCACGTTATCGGCGGCGCGTGTGGCAATCATGCGTTCCCGGTAATCAACTTTACCGGAATGGTAGGGCGAAGCGCTGATATTAATGATGATTTCAGCGCCGGAACAGGCCTGTGTCGTGGCCGGTCCAGACTCATGCCAGATATCCTCGCAGATATTAATTCCGATGTTGATACCGGCGATGGTATAGACCGGGCAGGCGTCGCCGGCGCGGAAGTAGCGGTTTTCATCGAAGACGCCGTAGTTAGGGAGATATATCTTATGATAGGTGCCTACGTGCCTGCCGTCATGGATAACCGCCGCCGCGTTGTATATATCCTGGTTGGCATCGACCAAACCGACGACCAGTGTAATCCCCGTGGAGGCGGCAATGACCTTTGCCAGCGTTCGCAGATTATCGGCAATAAACTGCGGTTTGAAAAGAAGGTCTTCGGGCGGGTAGCCGCAAATAGCGAGCTCGGGAAAGGTGAGTATATCCACGCCCGAAGATCTGGCTTCTTTAATCACTTTGATGATTTTACGCTGGTTGCCTGTAAAATCACCAACCGTCGAGTTTATCTGTCCCATGCCGATGCGAAGACGGCGGGTATCATGCCACTTTGTCATAGCAGCCTTCAACTACATTATCGGCAGGCACTTCTTAAGTTCATACTCGGTTACCTGGGTGCGGTATTCGTCCCATTCTCTTCTTTTATTCTCGATAAACGACTTGAAAACATGCTCGCCGAGTGCTTCCCGCATTACTTTACTATTTTCAGTCAGTTGGATAGCCTCTGATAAGCTGCCGGGCAGCATGCCGATATTTCGTTTATTTCTTTCTTCCGGACTCATTTCATAGACGTTTTCCTCAATGGGTTCAGGTACCGGGTAGTTGTTTTTTATGCCTTCCAGTCCCGCCGCCAGCATTACCGAAAAACACAGGTAAGGATTGCAGGCGGGGTCCGGCGACCGGAACTCAACCCTGGTAGCTTTTTCACGGCCCGGTCTATATTCAGGTACGCGCACGAGGTCCGAGCGGTTACGCCTGGCCCAGGAGAGGTATACCGGAGCTTCATAGCCCGGCACAAGGCGTTTATAGGAGTTGACCCACTGGTTACATACGGCAGTAATTTCCGGACCGTGTTTCAGAAGTCCGGCGATATAACACTTGGCTTCGTCGGAGATGTTATAGGCGTCTTTAGCATCAAAAAATGCATTACGGTCGCCTTTGAACAGTGACTGGTGAACATGCATGCCGCTGCCGTTGATACCGAAGACGGGCTTGGGCATAAAGGTGGCGTAAACACCGTTTTTAAGGGCTACTTCTTTGACCACCAGTCGGTAGGTCATGACGCTGTCGGCCATGGTCAGGGCGTCCGTATACCTCATGTCGATTTCATGCTGACTGTTGGCTACCTCGTGGTGGGAGTACTCCACGCCGATACCCATTTTCTCCAGCTGGATAACGGTGTCTCTCCTCAACTCTATAGCGGCATCGCGCACGGTAAGGTCGAAGTAACCGCCCTGGTCGAGGAACTCGGTGCTGTAAGAGCCGGGGTCGTTGTTCTTTTGTTTGAAGTAGAAGTATTCCAGTTCTGGCCCCACGTAGAAAGTATAGCCCATATCCGCGGCCTTTTTTAGGTTTCTTTTAAGGACATAGCGGGGGTCGCCCTCAAAGGGCTGGCCGCCCGGCTTTAAAATATCGCAAAACATGCGGGCGGTAGCGCGGTGCTCGGGCGGGGTCCAGGGCAGCAATTGCCAGGTATCGGGGTCGGGCATGGCGACCATGTCGCTCTCATCGATGCGGGCAAAACCTTCAATCGATGAGCCGTCAAAGCCCATGCCTTCCTCCAGCGCCCCTTCCAGTTCTTCAACGGTGATGGCAAAGCTCTTCAGGATGCCCAGAATATCGGTGAACCACAGCCAGATAAACTTAACATCATGTTCCTTGGCCATCTTCAGGATATATTCGCTGGCCTCTTCTTTACTCCTTTTAGTCATCTTTTCCCTCCTGTTATGTTGTTATTGTAAACTTTATTTTGTCTTTTGTCATCCATGTTAATTTTTCAATCACACCTCCCGGTATTTAGATAGCCGCTTCATTCCTGTCCCCGGTCCGTACGCGAACCACCGTCTCCACCGGCAGGACGAATATCTTACCATCACCGGTCTCACCCGTCCTGGCAGTTCTCACGATGGCGTCTATGGCTGTGGAAACATCCTCATCCAGCACGACGAGTTCTATCTTGAGCTTGGGCAGAAGGTCCACCCGGTACTCGCCGACACGCCATTGAAGCGGGATTCCCTTTTGTTTGCCGCGGCCACTCACCTCGCTGACCGTCATGCCGAAGTAGCTCTTTTCTTCCAGGGCTTCCTTGACGGCGTTCAGTTTTTCTTCGCGGATAATCGCTTCTATCTTCTTCATCGCAGTAGACCTCCGTATGCCCTTTCGCCGTGCTGTGAGAGGTCAAGGCCCACCGTCTCTTCCATCTGGCCCACTCTCAGGCCGATGGTTACATCCACCAGCTTGCCCAGAATCCAGGTAGCGCCGAAGGCGAAACCGCCGACCGATAATACACCTGCCAGCTGCTTGAGGAGCTGCATGGCATTGCCGTAGAGCAGCCCGTCAGCGCCGGCGGAGTTCACCGCGACGGTGGCGAAGATACCCGTGGCCAGAGCCCCCCAGATACCGCCCAGTCCGTGACAGGCGAAGACATCCAGTGAATCATCGACGCCGCGCTTTATCTTGAGAAGGAGCATACCGTAGTAAGAGATAACGGAAGCAATGCCCCCGATAGCTATGCCGGCCATCGGTGTTACGAAGCCGGCTGCGGGTGTGATGGCTACCAGACCTACCACGGCCCCGGTAACCGTACCGAGGACGGTGGGCCGCTTGTGAATCCAGCTTAAAATCATCCAGGTAAAAGCCGCCGCGGCTGCCGCGGTGTTGGTGGCGACGAAGGCGCTGGACGCCAGACCGCCGGAGGTCAGAGCGCTGCCGGCATTGAAGCCGAACCAGCCGAACCAGAGCAGGCCAGCACCGAGGACGACCAGAGGGATATTATTGGGCTCCATGGCATCCTGCGGAAAGCCGCGCCGCTTGCCCAGCAGAAAGACCAGGGCCAGCGCCGAGACACCGGCATTGATATGAACAACCGTCCCGCCGGCAAAGTCCAGAGCGCCGAGATTGGCCAGCCAGCCGCCGCTGCCCCAGACCCAGTGGGCTACGGGAACGTAGACCACCGTCAGCCACAGGGCGGAGAAAATCAGCAAAGCGCTGAACTTCACCCTTTCCACAACCGCGCCGGTAAACAGGGCGACCGTGATAATGGCGAACATGCCCTGGAATATCATGAAAGCCAGATGGGGCACGGTGGAGGCATAGAGCGGTGAAGGTTCCTGACCGACGTTCATCAAACCGAGGAAGTTGAATCCCCCGATAAAGCCGCCATAGTCGGTGCCGAAGCTCAAGCTATAGCCGTAAATCACCCAGAGCAGGCCGATCAGCCCCAGGCAGGCGAAGCTCATCATGATAGTGGAAAGGAGATTTTTACGTCTCACCATGCCGCCGTAGAACAGGGCCAGGCCGGGCGTCATCAGCATAACGAGCGCCGCGGACATTAAAATCCAGGCGGTATCTCCGGTGTTTACAGGCATTTTTCTCACCTCCCGACTATATTGATACTTTCATTATAGCCGGGGTATATTTCATTTAAGTTACAGGTATGTTAAATCTGGGTTACACGGGAAATGCGGGAGGTAAATAAAAACGCGCAGTCTAGTACGAATTCATATATCTGAATAATAGACGGTGAATATTACGAACAGATTACATAAACGCAGGATTTATACAGATATAACGGGGAATCCTGAAAAAATAGATATTTGAGTATGCCCGGCTACACGGTTTTGACGAATTTATAGCCGATATTTCGCACAGTCTCGATATAGGTATGGCTGGCATCCTCGATTTTACTGCGGAGTCGCCGTATATGCACGTCCACGGTGCGGTCGCCGCCGAAGTAGTCATAGCCCCAGATATTATCCAGCAGTACTTCCCGGGTGTAAACGCGTCCCGGGTTACCCGCCAGCAGTTTGAGAAGCTCGTATTCTTTAAAGGTCAACTCGACTATTCTACCGTTGACGGTAACCTCGCAGGTGGCCAGGTCTATCGTCAGTCCGTCGAATCTTATTTGTTCGTTGCTTTCTTCATCTGCGTTTTTTCGGAGGAGCCGTTTTATTCTGATATTCAGTTCCTTGACATTAGCAGGACTGGTAATGAAATCATCGGCGTCGAGGTCTGGTTCAATGCGGTCGAGTAATTTTTGGGGGACAAGCGCAATTACCGGCAGATTCTCCCTCTTTTTCAGTCTCCTGATGGCTTCTGATAACTCGATGTCGGACTGGTTTTCTTTGACTTCATACAGGAGAATATCGGGCTTCGTGTTTACAATGGCCTCGCGGACGCCGTTATTGTGGGAACTAAAAGAGCACGTCAGGTTATATTGAGCGAGGCTCTTACGCAGGGTCGACTTTGTTTCATTATCACTGGTAACTATCAGAACACGTGACATATAATTATCCCTCAAAGCTAGTAGGCATAAAGCCTGCCGTAAGGCCGGAGCCAGCGCGGAAACAATTTGATAAATTTGTGCTGCAGTATTTCATCAGCATCATAGCCGAATTCTCCGGCAAACTCAACCACATATTTTCGGAGGACTTCAATGTCCTTTTCTTCAAGTTCGGCGATGCCCACTTCCCTGCCCAGCTGGTAATCGGCGATATTTCCTCTTACGTAGATAACGCCGCCGTGCATGCCGGTGCCGACGAATTTCGCCCGGTGGCTTTCACCCTCGCCGAGGTTCAGTCCCAGCAGTACCAGAATCCCTCCGGCCATGTACTCGCCGAGGAAGTCCTGGGCGGTGCCGCCGATAACGATGACCGGTTTTTTATCCTGGTACTCCTTCATGTGGATGCCGGCACGGTAGCCGACGTCTTCACGTATAAAAATTTTCCCACCCCGCGCCGACAGCCCCACGGTATCACCGGCGTGGCCGTGGACGATGAGTTCACCCTCGTTCATGGTATTACCGCAGCCGTCCTGGGCGTTGCCGTGGACGATTATCCGCGGGCCGTTCATAAAGGCCCCCAGGTCGTTGCCGGGGGTGCCGTAAATCTCTATTTCCACCGGCCGGTCCAGATCGGTGCCGATGTATCGCTGACCCTGGACGTTGCGTAGCTCAATACTCGTCACCCCATTAGTGAGAGTTTCTCTCAGACGCGCATTAAGCTCCCGGTAGTAAACGCCCTCTGCATCTATTTTAACTATAGTTTTTTCTAGTTCCGTCATTTTAACTTCCCGCCATTCTCACGCCGAGTATTTCCAGTTCCGTGTCGGATAGGCCGACGCCCCTGAGGTGTAACCGGTTCCCGCGCAGGCTTTCCAGGGCATTAACGCCGAGTCCGCCCAGAATATCCTTGAGTTCGAGGCTCCAGCCGCGGAGCAGGTTGGCCGCCCGCCGCGCGCCTATCTCGGGATTAATTCGCTTGGTCAGGCGCAGGTCGGTGGTGCAGATGCCCCAGGCGCACTTGCCGGTATGGCACTGCTGACAGACGTGGCAGCCCAGGGAGATAAGTGCCGCCGTGCCGATGTAGACGGCGTCTGCCCCGAGGGCGATGGCCTTGGCGACGTCGCCGCTGTTCCTGATGCCGCCGGCGACCACGATGGAGGCCTGGTGGCGGATACCCTCTTGCCTTAATCGGCTGTCCACCGAGGCTAAAGCCAGCTCGATGGGGATGCCGACGTTATCACGGATGACCTTGGGAGCGGCGCCGGTGGCTCCGCGAAGACCGTCGAGGACAACGATATCCGCACCGCCCCGAACGATACCGCTGGCAATGGCGGCGGCGTTATGGACGGCGGCTATCTTCACCGAAATTGGCTTGGTGTAGTTCGTTGCCTCCTTCAGGGCGTAGATAAGCTGCGACAGGTCTTCGATGGAGTAGATATCGTGCTGCGGCGCCGGGGAAATGGCGTCCGTGCCTTCCGG
>CAYNDI010000080.1:0-9210 GCA_964395955.1 uncultured Dehalococcoidaceae bacterium | reverse complement strand
TTGCTTTTCCTTTTTACCGGCAAAACGTCCTTCCGTATCAGAGCCGCCCATATAATTCCGGACTGGACCATCATACGCGGAATATACCGCGTCGGCGCCCCGACGGCGGTATTCCAGGTTACGGAAAGCCTGGTCTTTTTTCTGATGAACACGATAATATCCTATTTCGGCTCGGTGGCTATCGCCGCCCTGGGTCTGGTAATACGCGTCTCCGATTTTGCCTACATGCCGATAATGGGGGTATCCCACGGGCTGCTGCCCATCATCGGGTTCTGCTTCGGCGCCCGTAACTACAAACGCCTGTGGGAGGCGGTTAAAAAGGCGATATGGGGGATTTCACTGCTGCTGCTGGGGATTACCATCCTGATTGAAATTTTCGCTCCGCAGATTATCGGCATCTTCAGTAAAGAGCCTGCCCTGCTTTCGATTGCCATAACTGCCATGCGGATATCGATGATTTCAATGGTGCTTATCGGCCCGAGTATCCTGATCACCACCGCCTTCCAGGGTCTGTCACGGGGCAATACGGCCCTGGTGCTATCGCTTATCCGGCAGTTTGCCGTGTTCCTGCCGCTGGTGTACCTGTGTCGCTGGCTCTGGGGTCTCAACGGGGTATGGATTTCCTGGCCGATTGCGGATACTTTGAGCGTGGTGATATCTTTCGCTTTTGTCTACCGGGAATACCGGATTCACAAGAAAGCAGGGCTTCTATAGGATATTAAATAGCGCGGGATGTTATTGCCCGTAATTCTTTTGCCACCATTCCCGGAACTCATCAATGCCGCGTACACCATGATCCAGCACGGCTTCGTATATATGCACCGATAAAATACTGTTCCTGTACTCTGGCAAGTTACATACGGCTTCTTTGATTACCAGAATATCATATCGCTTATCTTCATCCAGTTTTCTTTCCCACAAGGGTCTTTTGGGGGAGCCGCGCTCAAATTCTTCCCGCCTTGCCGTCCACAGGTCGAGTTTCCAGAAATCCTTTTCCCCGGGGCGGGAAGCCCGCACACCCCAGTAATAACCTTCATCAGTGCTGCGCGGGTCGTTGTAAGCGTCAATGGCAGCCAGTCTCCAGACCCATTTTATTTTCGCCAATTTCGTGCCAAGTTCCCAGTTTTCCTGCCAGTCGGGCTTTTCATCCGTCCGCTCGAAGTCGAGGTCCCGCCAGGTCATTGTCTTCATAACATAAGAACCGACGGGTTTAAATCCTTCCGTACGCAGTATTTCACCAATGCCGGACTCCTCAAGCATTTTGTCCGCCTCCGACCGTAAGCCCGCGTCCAGATCGAAAAGGCGCTGACGGTTTTTTTCTTGATTTAAAGGCAAATTATCTCTACTCTCAATACAAAGTGAGTATAACTATACCGAAAATCACACGATTATACAAATATTGTGTGATTGATTTCAGAAGGTACTATGCGCATTTTTACTTAATGATAACCTCACCCCTGACCCCTCTCCAGCCAGAGTCATCGGCAAATTCGGTGTTTGTTTTGGCTGGAGAGGGGAGTAATAGAGAGAGGGGGCTTCGCCCCCTCTCAAATTCTCTCCCCCTCTTGAACATAGTGATAATCGGGCACTTTCAATAAGCCTGTTCGAGAGGGGGACAAAGGGGGTGAGTATATAAAATCAATCAAAAAATACAAAAAGGGTATTGACAGGACATAAAGTGGGGATTATACTTTCAACACATGATTAATACATACGTTTATAAACATAATATGCGCGATTATATTTTCAGGCGCGTTTTGATTGCGTTTGTTACTGTTTTCCTAGTTTCGCTGATGATATTCAGTATTATTCATCTTCCGGGTGAAGAAACAATAAATCTACCGTCAAACGTGGATATGGGGGCTGTGGAACGTAATATGAAGGAATATAACTGGAACGACCCTCTGATAATCAACTATGCGCGCTGGATGGGCAATATTTTCAGGGGAGACTTCGGTGAAAGTATAATGGGCGACTCATATTATTCCAAATAACCTCCCTGCATTCTCTGTCGTCACCTCCGCAATCTCTGCCTCACTCAGGCCCTTTAGCTCTGCCGCCCCCCTTAAAGACCTCATCACGTCCGCCGGGCTGGCCTGAAACTCGTTTTCCCGGCCCCGGGCGTAGACCACCGGGGAGTCCGTTTCTAAAAGCAGCCTGTCCAGGGGCGCTTCCTTCACCGCTCGTCTATGTTCTTCATGGTATTCCACCGCCGGAGTTACTGAGATATAGTAGCCGTGAGAAATAATATCCCGTAGGACGCTGCTGGTCCCGGTGTACCAGTGGAAGACCGCCTTTTCAAGTCCCGCTTCGTTGACGATGTCGAAGGCGTCCCGCCAGGCATACCGCGAGTGTATCAGGGCCGGCTTATCGTGGACTTTAGCTATCTTCAGAAGCTCCCGCAGCGCCAGCTTTTGCAGGTCTTTACCGGCGGCGGCGCGGATTCTTTTATGATAGTCCAGCCCCACCTCCCCCACCGCCACCGCTTTACCGATATTCGCCTCGATGAACGCCAGATTGGCGTCGATTTCCGTTTCTTTAACGTTCTCCGGGTGCCAGCCCAGCGCCGGATATACGAAGCCTTTATATCTCTCGGATATTTCCAGCACTTTGCGGCTGGACTCGATATCGATGCCGACGGCGATAATCGCTACCAGCCCGGCTTCCTTCACCGCCGACAGCACACGGTTAATATCTTCCATTTCGTCCAGGTGGGCGTGGGTATCTATCAGACGATACGCCATGATTACCCCTGACCGAATACCGCCGAAGGATTTTCCTGGAACGGGTGCGTCCGCAATACCAGCGAAAAGAGGAAGGGATAGGTCGCTTTCAGGTGCTGCACGTAGTCCAGCCACTCGCTGGCCAGATGGTCGTACATTCTCTGGATGTCCACCGCCAGGTGGTCGAGGTCGGCTTTCGGCAGGTCTGTTAATACCGGCCTGGCTTCAAGCTCCTCGTCGAGGTGGGTGGTCGCCCAGAGTAAATCGGTAAACCGGTCGTGCTCCAGCAGGTTGGGGTTCTCCAGAAGTGTCAGCAGGTACATCCGTTTCTGCGAGAGGAACTTCTTCAGCTCTGCCAGGTCTATCTTGCTCATGTCCAGGTCGATTTTCAGGTTATAAGCAAAGGCGTCCGCCTGCTTGAAGTCCTTGACCGTCCAGTCGGCTTTAACGTTCAGATGACGCGATATCTCCTCGCGGTTCCCGAAATATTGAATAAGGTCGCCCAGGAGGTAGTTGCCTATCTCGCTGAAAAAAGCCCCGATAGCCATGTTCAGCTTGTAAAGCATGGCCTGCTTCTCCCGACGGGTAAGAATGCGTTCGATGACGATAACGACGATGAACACCTCGAGCGGCAGAAAAGCGAAGTCACCGAGCAGGTAGATGAAGATATGGTGCGGGTCTTGAAATATCAGGTAATGAACGCCGTAGAACAAGGCGGAAAGCGCCAGAAATAAAGCAGCTGTAAAAATATAAACACGATAACCCTTCATTATTTGCCCCCGGACAGACAGAATACTGTTTTTATAGTATCACATCCGCAGATATTGACATAACCGCCGGTATGTATAGTTTTACGTAATGTGATATAATTCTTCATCTGACGTTAGTGTTATCGTAAAAGGAGGCAGTTGTGGAAAAGTCAATAATCATCATCGGGGGAGGACTCACCGGCCTGGCGACCGGCTGTTACGGTCGGATGAACGGCTATAAAACATCTATCTTTGAAATGCACAAGATAGCCGGCGGTGTCTGCACCGCCTGGAAGCGTAAGGGCTACACCATCGATGGAGCCATGAACTGGCTGGTGGGCACCAATCCGAAAAACAGTTTTTATAAATTCTGGGAAGAACTGGGGGCGGCGCAGAAGTGGAAAATCTACAACCACGACCTGTATTCAAGCTTTGAAGACAAAGATGGTAAAGCCTTTTACTTTTATTGCGATACCGACCGCTTTGAGCAGTATTTACTGGAGCTTGCCCCGGAGGACAAAAATGTAATCAGGGAATTCACTAAAGGAGTACGTTCTTTCTCTCGCGCGGATATGCCCTCTGATAAACCCTCCGAGCTTTACAATTTGCTCGATAAAATCAAGGCGGTAAAAATGTTTCCCGTGTTAATGCTTATGAAAAAATGGATGAAGATATCCACCGGCGATTTCTGTAAGCGCTTCAAGAACCCCAATCTGCGCCAGACGATGACTTCCGCTTTCGGCGGCGACGAGTGGCCGATGATGATGATTTTCTGGATGCTCGGCTATCAGCACGCTAAAGCAGCCGGCTACCCCATCGGCGGTGCGCTGGCCCTCGCCGGTTCCCTCGAACGACGATACAAAGCGCTGGGGGGCGAGCTACACCTTAAGGCAAGGGTAGAGAAAATCCTAGTCGAAAATGATAAAGCCGTGGGCATCAAGCTGGCTGACGGTACGGAACACCGCGCCGACTGGGTTGTCTCGGCTGCCGACGGCCGCACCACGATATTCGACATGCTCGATGGCAAATATATCGACGACGCCATAAAAAGTCGATATGACGATCCTAAACTCTTCTCACCTCTCGTATACGTCGGACTGGGCATAGCCGACCCCTGTGCGCAAATTCTGCCTTCCGTAGCCGGCCTGTCCTTCCCGCTTGAAACTCCTATCGTCATTGCCGACAAGGAACATGACAGGCTGGGAGTGCTTACTTACAGCTACGACCCCTCTCTGGCGCCGGAAGGGAAAACCGTGTTAAAAGTCCAGTTCGAAACCGACTATGACTACTGGGAAACATTATACAAAGAACCGGAAAAGTATAAAGCTGAAAAAGAGCGGATTGCCGACGATGTCATCGACCGGCTTGATAAGCGTTTTCCCGGGCTTGCCTCGAAGGTTGAAATGCGGGATATTGCCACCCCCGTGACCTGGGTACGCTATACCGGCAACTGGCGCGGCAGTTATGAGGGATGGATGTTCAGTGCCGAGTCTTTTACTTCATCCATGAACAAGACACTCCCCGGACTGGACAACTTTTACATGGCCGGACAGTGGGTCAACCCGGGCGGCGGTATGCCCACCGCGGCGATGTCCGGCAACCATACGATACAGCTTATCTGTAGCAAAGATAAGAAAAAGTTCGTCACCAGTACCCCGTAGCGCTCAAGGCATATTCAGTAAATATGTGTGGCGATATTGTATGTTAGAGCACTAAGTGCTTGTCTATCTCCTTCACGAATTCATTAACATTGATAGGCTTGGCAATGTAGCCGTCGCAGCCAGCCTTCATAATCATCTCTCTGTCACCCGGCATGGCGTACGAAGTGACCGCAATAATAGGAGTTTTGACGTCCTTTTCGGAAGCCCTTATCCTTTTGGCGACCTCCAGGCCGTCGATATCCGGGAGCTGGATATCCAGAAGTATCAAATCCGGTTTCTCCTTAATAGCCGAGTCGACACCCTCAAGTCCGGTCCTCGCCTCGATGGACTGGTGACCCCTTTTTTTCAATATGAAAGAACACAACTGTACGTTGGCTTCGGTATCGTCAATGACTAATACTTTCTTCATGTTTTCGTACCTCCACATATTTAAGCGGCAGGTCAAAAGCAAACTCGCTGCCCTTACCGAATTTACTTTTTAAGGTAATATCACCACCCAGAAGATTTACCAGCTTTCTGCTGAGATATAGTCCCAGACCGGTGCCCTGCTGTTTCTTTATCAGCGAATCCCCGGCCTGCTGAAAAGGAGTAAAGAGCTTATCGATATCTTCCTGTTTCAGTCCTATGCCGGTATCGATAACGCTGACCGCCAGTCTATCCTTTCCCAGAAGCTCGGCCTTAACCTTGACGCTCCCTTTATCGGTAAACTTGACGGCATTACCGGTGAGATTTATCAGCACCTGCGTCAGACGCCTTTTGTCACTGTACATAGTAACGCCTTCAGGAGCATCTCCCGTTAATTCTATCTTCTTCAGTTCCGCAATAGGCGAAAGGATGCCGACTGCCTCCCTCATCAGGTCATCAGGCGCGAATTCATCGAGCGAGAGTTCCACTTTGCCGGCTTCTATCTTGGCGATATCCAGGACATCGTTGATTAAACTCAGCAGGTGTTGAGCGCTGCTCTCGACGAGTGCAAGCTGTTTTTTCTGCTCTTCATTTATATCACCCACCATGCCCTGCAGGATGAGGGACGTGAAGCCGATGATAGCGTTCAGTGGAGTCCTCAGCTCATGGCTCATACTGGCGAGGAATACGGATTTCAGCCGGTCCAGTTCCTGAAGTTTCGTGTTCTGCGCATCAAGTTGCTCGTTCTTTTCCTGAAGCTCTTGCTCCATCTTCTCACGCTGGGCGATTTCTTTATTAAGTTCTTCTATTGATGCCGTGGTCCCGGCCAGACCCTCGGTCATCTGGTCAAATGCGCGTGAAAGCTGGCCGATTTCATCTCCGGCGTTAGTACCCACCCTGTGACTTAAATTACCCTGTCCTATTATCTCCGTGCCCCGATGCAGGGCATGCAGAGGTTTGACTATTGCTCTTGTCACCAGATAGGCCCCGGCCATCGCTACGATTGTTGTCAGGCCGGCGACAATAATAAGAAGGCGGGCGCCTGCATCGTGTTGCTGGCGGACGGATGCTTCCGCCGCCGCTAGTTGTTGAATATGAATATCTCTGTATTCTTCGAAATTCTCAATCATATAAGCCACCAGCCAGTGCATACTGCGTTCCATATCCACTAAAAGTTCCCCGGTCATTACTGCGTACTTCTCCCAGTCTTTGAAGTCAACAAGTCCCGATATCGATAAATTGAATAACTCCATTTTAGATACCAGTTGCTCGGCTCTTTCCTGCTCTTCCGGTCCGATGTTTTTCTGACGTTCCACATAAGCCAGCCCCAGATTTTCAAGCTGCTTCGTACCTGAAGTTGCTGCCTGTTTCGCCTCCTCTTTACCGGTGTATATATATACGGTGGCATTATGTGCGATTTCGTTAGCCAGCACTACCATTGCGTTCATTTCCAGGACACCGGGGATAACATTCTCCTCAAGGACATCAAACTCGGCGCGTATCTTGCCCAGGGTATTACTGGCAAAATAGACGGTTACCCACAGCAGCAGGATAACGATTGAAAACCCGAGGAACAATTTATACCCCGTCTTCATTTATGTTCTCCCTGAAATACGAGATAATGCCTGATGACGCAAATAACGCCTGTTACCCGCCAGAAGTGCCGTATCCCTTTATTAATTATTGCCAATAGTATGCCAACAGTCAATATGATAACCATCGTTAAAAGCCGATTGTCACTTTTTTGTGATTAAGCCGAAGGAGGGCAAATTTGGTTCATTTCGACTGCTTGCGTCCACCGTCCCGGTTGTTGTTCAATAGTAGCGTGACCGGCATAACGATGTTTACCGGCAAGGGCGGGGTGGGAAAGACGACCTGCTCCGCCGCAGCGGCGCTTCATTGCGCATCTCAGGGGCCGACACTGGCTATCTCCACGGACGCCACGCCCTCGCTGTCACACATCTTCGAGGCATCCGGTAAAGAGAAGCCGGTACAGGTCACGCCGGGCCTCACTATCAGCGAAATCGGCGAGACGGAAGTCAGGCAGATGTGGGACGCCAGATTCGGCCGGGAGGTCTACGAGGTTTTTTCAGCGTTCGTGGATATCGATTACGAATCTTTCGTCGAGTTCATGACTTCAATTCTGCCGGGACTGGGCGAAGAGTTCATGGTGGACTACATCAGGGAGTTGGGTCTGAAGGGTACTTACGAAAACATCATCTGGGACACCGCGCCGCTGGGTCAGACGCTTTCGCTATTGGAAACACCCGCCCTGCTGGGCAATCACCTGAGGATGGCACCGCGCATTTACTCACGACTCAAACTCGGCAGGCGAAGTCGCGAGCCGGTGCTGGCTATCCTGAAACGCTGGGAGGAGCTTTCCGCGGTGAACATGGACTTTCTCAGGAACGACGTCGATTTCACGATGGTGACCATCCCCGAGGCCCTGGCGGTGGAGCAGCTTGAGGGTACTTTACGCGAACTGGACAGGTACGGGCTTTCCGTCAAGCAGATGATTATCAATAACGTCGTTAAAATCGAGGAGTCTGTATTTCTCCGTACGAAAGCCCGCCAGCAGCGTCAATACCTGCGGCAAATCCACGGCATATATTCTCATCTCAAGATAACGGAACTGCCCATGTTCCCGCAGGAAGTGAAGGGGCTGGAGAGGCTACAAGAGGTGGGAAAGATTCTCTTTAATATGCGATAATAGAGAAAATTATATCAGGTACGAAGGAGAGGAGGCACGAATATATGGCCGCGACGAAATACGGCAAGTACGTCATCAAGAAACCGGTGGCTACCGGAGGCTTCGGCCCGGAGTTTATCTACACCGGGGAGAAGGAATACGGTTCCAATTTCACCATCATGTTCCTGCGTATCACCGAGCCCACCCTCATGGAAGATTACCCCCATTTCCACGATTTCGACATGTACCTGTATTTCATGTCGTTCGACCCGGACAATATGGGTGACCTGGGCGCGGATATAGAGATGGGCCTGGGCGAAGAACGGGAGATACATAAAATCACCACCCCCACCAGCGTCTATATCCCCGCCGGGATGGTCCACTGCCCGCTGGAATTCAAAAGGGTGGATAAACCAATCCTGCTCGTACACTGCACACTGGCGTCGCAATACGTGAAAGAAGAAGATAAAATCATTAAGGACTAAAAAGGCACGGTTGCGCAGGTGCGCAGGTGCGCATATGCTTACCCTAATGAAATATTTCTTTGATATATTCTACTTTATGGGTATTCGATAAATACCGGTTAAAAACTTGCTATGCTGCCAAGAATCAGCCCTATGCCCAGAAACAGTAAAGTCATGGGGCACGGCAACGGCCAGTTCTTAACCGGGTTGGGCTTGTGGGTAATCATTAGATACACATCATAGAGTGCCAGTACCCCGGCTATTAAAAGAAAGATGTTGGCGGCAGTATGCATGTTGATACCTCCTGATGTACGACTCTTTTAGGTAAAATTCAAGATATTATGTAATATTTATTCGCCAGATGTCAAATTATCGTTAGATATACGCCTCCAGCCCCACCTCCGGTCTTCCCCGCGCCATGTCCCCGTTCCCATCGAGCCGGACATCATAGCAGTACAAATCGATGAGCTTTAGTGTCTTTTCCCAGACTTCATCCTGAGAAACGTAGTACGCTTTGAC
>CAYNDI010000079.1:0-9342 GCA_964395955.1 uncultured Dehalococcoidaceae bacterium | reverse complement strand
GAAACGCTGAATTAAGCTATATTATAACTGATGAATAAAACTAAAAGAAACGCCTGGCACAAACACCTTAAAGCGGCGAAAAAAGCCAGGGAAAAGAAACAGGCTCAAGCCAAGGCCGGTAAATAGAGCATTCATTTCCTTTTATATATATTACCTCGGGCGAGTTTTAACGCCTGTTGTGTTGTTTTACCTTTGGTGGTACATATATGTCAGAATTACCGGAACTGATTCAAGCCCTACACAACCCCAAAGCCTATCCCAATCCACCCCAAAATATAGAACTGGTACAGACCCAGATTTCCTACGTCTTCCTGGCTGATGACCTCGTCTACAAGATAAAGAAGCCGGTGGACTTCGGATTTCTGGACTTTACCACGCTGGAAAAGCGTCTCCATTTCTGCCGGAGAGAGGTCGAACTAAACCGGCGGCTCTGCCCGGAAGCCTACCTGGGAGTCGTGCCGGTAACCGGCAATAAAGGCCAATATACCGTTGAAGGTAAAGGCAAAGCGGCAGAGTACGCCGTGAAAATGCACCGCCTGCCGCGCGAGGCGATGATGGACGTGCTCCTGACAGAGAACAAAGTTACCCCGGGTATGATTGAAAGAGTGGCCGGGATACTCGTCGATTTTCACCGGAACGCCGCCACCGGCGGCGAAATAAATGATATCGGCGGCATCAATGCCGTTAAGAAAAATACCAGCGAGAACTTCGAGCAGACGGAGAAATACGCCGGGACGATTATCCCCCGGGAAACGTTTAATCGCATCAAGGACTATACGGAGGGATTTATCAAAGAGAATACCCCCCTGTTCCACAAACGGGTGGCAGAGGACCGGATAAGGGACTGCCACGGCGACCTGCACGCCGCTCATATCTGCTTCTGTGAAAAAATCTGTATTTACGACTGCATAGAGTTCATCGACAGGCTACGCTATACCGATGTCGCCGCGGAAATCGCCTTCCTGGCCATGGACCTGGACCGCTACGACCGTCGGGATTTGTCGGCTATCTTCGTGAAGTCCTACGTGGAAAAAAGCGGTGATACAGAACTGATGAAGCTGCTCTATTTCTACAAGTGCTACCGCGCCTACGTGCGTTTCAAGGTGGGCTGCTCCCAGTACGACGACCCTTATATCCCGGCTGACGAAAAGGAGAAAATCCTGGCCAATACGAAAGGCTACTTCAAGCTGGCGGAATCGTATATCAAATAAATTTTATGAAATCATTTCAAATCAGACCGCTATATAAAGACGACAAGAATTGGGTAGCAGGATTGCTCAAAGAATGGTGGGCGGGGCCCGGGGTT
Source organism: uncultured Dehalococcoidaceae bacterium (assembly GCA_964395955.1). Taxonomy (GTDB): domain Bacteria; phylum Chloroflexota; class Dehalococcoidia; order Dehalococcoidales; family RBG-16-60-22; genus CAYVPT01. The sequence goes on along the minus strand of CAYNDI010000079.1, from coordinate 8,036 downwards.
GTAACGCGCGGGAAACTACATATAGCTGATGAATTGCCCGGATTCATCGCGGTGGAGCAAGACAAGCCCGCCGGACTGATAACATACGATATCTCCGGAGACCGGTGTGAAATCGTCACCATGAACAGCCTGGTGGAGGGGAAAGGCATCGGGTCGGCGCTGATGGACGCGGTAAAAGATATTGCCGTAAAAAACGGGTGCCGGCGGTTGTGGCTGATAACCACCAACGATAACACTAAAGCCCTGCGGTTTTACCAGAAGTACGGTTTTTCCCTCGTGGCCGTGCACCGGAACGCCGTTGAGAAATCACGCCAGTTCAAGCCGGAGATACCGCTAACCGGGAACGACGGCATTCCTCTTCGAGATGAGATTGAGCTGGAGATACTTCTATCGGATTAATCCAGGAGGCATTGAAATGAGAGAACCTTTCGCCGAATATATTAAAGAAAAATTAACGCCCGGATTTTTATTGATAGCCTGCGGCCTGCCGGGCACCTGGAAGACCGAGACCACCGAGGAGGTTCATAAAATAAAGGGCGGCAAGCTGCTGCGGAGCGACATTATCCGGCTGGAGGTGCTGAAAAACGAGGACATCTTCGACGAGAAAGTGGCCGGGGACATGAAGAAGCGTACGCAGGTCTACGACGTGATGTTCGAGCAGGCGGACGAAGCCGCTGAAAGCAATAAAAACGTCATCCTCGATGCCACCTTCATTACGCAGTCGTTAAGGCAGCGGGCGGCCGCCATCACCGCCAGGCACAACAAGACTTTCATTATCCTGCAGACTGACTGCCCCCAGGAGGTCTCCATAAAACGCATACTGGCGCGCGATAAGGAAAACTACGTCTCCAATGCCCTGACCGAAGCAGCCTACCTCAATAACAAGAAAAAGTTCGAAGCCGTCGACATTGACGCACTGAAACAGGCCAACCCCGGCCTGAAAGTAACCCATTTGATAGTCGATACCGCCAAAGACCCGCCGGAGGACTGGTACATCACCGGAGAGACGAAAAGTTAAAGGGGGAGTCTGAGGGGGCTGGCTTCTCACTTACGCGGAAATGACGGGGTGATGAGATTGCCACGTAGCTATGCTCCTCGCAATGACATCCGGGGCGCGGTGGGGTTAAGGATAACGGGCTAAGCCGTGGATGACGCGAGGGCGGTCCGGGTGGGAATAGATAAGCAGGAAAAAATGAAGATAGATTTACACATCCACACCAGCACGGGGTCGGACGGCACCCTGACCATTGCAGAGGTCTTTGACGAAGCCAAAAAGAGGCACATAGACTTCCTCTCCGTCACCGACCACGACGCTATCGAACATCAGGGACAGGCCATCACACTGGCAGAATCCCACGGTATCAGATATATTACCGGTGTAGAACTCAACGTAACCTTCCCGTATCAAGGCAAGTCCGCCTCACTCGATTACCTGGGGTACGGATACAACCATAATAACTCAGCTTTCAGGGCAAAACTTCGCCTGATAAGAGAACACCGCGAAAAACGAGCGCGACAGATTATGGCAAACCTCAACGCTGAGTTAAAAAAGGAGGACCGGCCTCTTTTCACCGATAATGACCTCAGAAAAATGCAGGAAGGCGTCGACGGCATACTGAGTCGACCCCACATTGCCGACTACCTCATCAAGAAGGATATCGTCAGCAACCGACAGGAAGCCTTCGACAGATACCTGGTCAAGTGCGATGTGCCCAAGTACCCGCTCTCCCTGGAGGAAGCCGCGGCACTGGTGAAAGGGGCCGGGGGCGTTATCGTTCTGGCCCATCCCAACGACCCCAACGGGACATCGCTTGTTAGCCTGACGAAAGACTTAGCCGGGCAAACACAAATCATCCGGGAACACATGCTGGGAAAAATCGACGGTATAGAGTGCTGGCACTCGCGAAATAACGCGGCGACGACCAAACATTATGTAGAGTTCTCCAAAAAGCATAACCTCATAATGACCGGCGGCAGCGACTGCCACCAGAAACCGCTGCTGATGGGCACGGTGGACGTGCCGGAATGGGTGGCGGGGGAATATTTCGGTATGAGCCGAAGATGAGACGAGGGCGGCATGGGTGGGAAAAGATAAAAAAACGAGGGGGCGGGGAAAAGGGGGATTTATATACCCTCTAAATATTCTCCCCCTGATAAACGCCGTTATAGCCTTCCGATTCGTCCGTCAGTGTCATAAAGATGAGTTGCGCGACGCGGGCGTTTTTCTGCACGCGGAAACCCTGATAATTATAGACCACCAGGAGGGACTGAGAGCGCCCCTCGTAGCCGGCGTCCCAGACGGCCGTGCCCACGTTGACGCCGCAGCGCAGCAGGCTGGAGCGGGGACGGCCCAGCGCCATGATATCCTTCGGCAGGTGAACAATCTCGTTATAGGTGATGATATAGGTACCGGCGATAAGGTCGATGCAATCATACGCATCGAAAGCCAGCGGCGAAAGGGCGGGAATTACCCGCTGGCTGTTATCAACGGCTATCTGACCGGCGGACTCCATTACAGCAACATCGCGCAGGGTAAGGTCAAAGCCGTTGGCCTGCACCTGACCATCGAGGTCAATCCATCCCTCGATGAGCGGTGGTTTCCCATCAATCAGGCGCCGTATATCTTTTCCTGAAAGTACCGCCATATCAACCCCCTATTTTGTCAACCGCCGCCGCATGGTCACCAGGGTTATCGAGAAGAACACGAGGATATAGGCCAGTATGACCACCAGCGCCAGCCACAGATTTTCCGGCATCTCTCCCTTGAAAAGGGCGCGTATTATTACCACCACCGGCCGCAGCGGCGTAAACCAGCTGACCGTATCGAACACCTCCGGGAAAGCCGCCAGGGGGAAGAAGACGCCGCTCAAGAGAAACAGCGGATTAATGATGAGTGTGAAGAAATAGTTAAAGCTGTAAATGGAGGGGACAATGGAGGTGTAGAAAAGGGAAATGGATGCGAAGAGGATACCCTCGACGAAAGTCAGCGGTAGTATCAGCACCGCCCAGGGCGATACGACCAATCCGAAAACGGCGGAAATCGCCAGAACGATACCGCCGGTCATGAAGGCGCGGGTGGCCCCCCAGAATATCTCGCCGGCGGTTATGTCCTCCACGTTCAGCGGCGTTACCAGGATAGCGTCATAAGTATACTGGTGCTCCATGCGGAGGAAAGCCGCCCAGGTGCACTCGTTGCTGGCGCTGAACATGGCATAGCCGGCAATCATCCCCGGCGCGATGAAGTTTATATACTGCTCACCGTCAATCAGTCCGATAAAAGCCCCCATACCGAATCCGAAGGCCAGCAGCAGCAGGACAGGTTCGACGAAAGAAATAGGCATCTCGAAGTGCCAGAGACGAAAGAACACGTCCCGGTTACGCTGCCAGACGCGAAAAAAACGCCAGGAAAACATCCTCATTCGACCAGCGTCCTCCCGGTAAGCTTGAAGAAGACGTCCTCCAGGGTGGCCGGCCGCATCCGACCCGGCAGTCCCTCTATCTGGCTATCTTCAAAATGAAAGATATACAGCACGTCCGCCGCTTCCTCGAATTCAAGATTCCGGCGATGTAACTCCTCGACCAGACCATCCTGCTCTACAGGTTCAAACTCAATCTCCCAGATACGTTCGCCGATATAGCGGGAAACGAGGTCCGGCGGGCTGCCGATAACGATTATTTTACCCTGGTGCATCACGGCAACTCTGCGACAGAGAAAAGCCGCTTCTTCCATGTTCTGGGTGCAGAGAAGCTGGGTAACGCCGCGCGATTTAAGTTCCTTAAGCTTGCGCCAGACCATATGCTTCGCCTGTGGGTCAAGTCCTATCGAAGGTTCGTCAAGTATCAGGATTCGGGGATTGTTAATCAGGCCCCGGCCTATCAGCAAGCGGCGCTTCATGCCGCCGGAAAGCTCGTCGATTTTACTCGTTTTTTTATCCTCCAGATGTATCGACTTGAGAATATCCAGGCTGCGCCGCAACGCTTCATCCCCGGGGATGGCGAAGTAGCGGGCGAAAGTACGCAGGTTCTGGATAACGTTCAGGTCATCATCGAGATTATCAACCTGGGGGACAACGCCCAGTATCGCCTTGACTTTACGGGGATTCTTTTTAAGCTCCAGACCGTCAATCCAGATGTCACCACCGGTCGGCGGCGAAACGGCGGTTATCATCCTGATAAGCGTCGTCTTACCGGCGCCGTTCGGCCCGAGCAGGCCGAAGCACTCGCCTTCCTCAACGGACAGGCCGACATCGTCAACGGCGACAAGCCGCTTGAATCTCTTGGTTAAATGGGATGTCTGGATAATAGCCATAGTTAACGGATAGATGATGGGTAATTACGAGAGATACCTGTCTATAATACCAGTTGTTATCCACGTTGACAATAGAAAATGAGTCGGTTTTCATTGAAATTTTCTTGACCATCCTCCGATGCGTTCTTTATAATAATTACTCAGGACATTAAAATAATGACGGGGACAAGACACAAAGCCAGGACGATAGCCCTGCAGGCATTATACGAGGTGGATTCCGTAGGACGCCGTCCCGAGACGGTGGTGGAAAGGCTGCTGGGCGAATCCAAACTGTCTGCGGAAAACAGCGACCTCGCCCGCGAACTCGTCAGCGGCGCCGTCCACAACCGGGAAGAAATCGACGAAACCATCCGGAAATTCGCCCCGTCGTGGCCGGTGGAACAGATAGCGATGGTCGACCGCAACATCCTCAGACTTGCAATCTTCGAGATTTTATTTGATAATAAAGTACCGGTAAAAGTAGCTATAAGCGAAGCGGTTGAACTGGCCAAGACCTTTGGCAGCGACAACTCTTCCAGGTTTGTTAATGGAGTCCTGGGGGCGGTCAGTACGCTGGCCAGCCGCTAGAAAGCTCTGATAAAGGGGGAAAAAGTGGCAGCTGTTTTTGATAAGATTAAAGCGATAGTCGTGGAGCAACTCGGCGTCGAGGAAAAAGACGTCATACCCACGGCCAGCTTTGTTGAGGATTTAGGCGCCGATTCACTGGACCTGGTGGAACTGATAATGTCCATCGAAGAAAAGTTCAGCACCGCCGACCGTAAAATAGAGATACCGGACGAGGCCGCCGAGAAAATTGTAACCATCCAGGACGCCATCGACTACCTTAAAGACCAGGGAATCGAGGAGTAGTAAAGCTAACATCTTAAGCGAGAGGATTCCATTTAGAGCCATATCATTTTTATGATCAGATAGAGCACCAGCAGCCATATCAGGACTATCACGGCGGCGGCAATCCACTTGCCACCGCCGGTAATTTTTACAGTTTTCGCTTTTTCCCGGTATTCATCCACCACCTCACGCGGTACCATTTTCAAAGCCAGATAGATGCCCGCCGGGATAATGATTAAATCATCCAGATAACCCAGCACCGGAATAAAGTCGGGAATCAAATCAACCGGGCTTAAAGCGTAGGCGATAATCGCGATGATAAACGCCCTGGCGTACCAGGGAACGCGGGGGTCTTTAAAGGCAAGATAGAGAACGTATACTTCATTCCTGAGCTGCCGCGCTCTCTCCCGCCATTTCATCGGAATAAAACCCCGGGCTTATGTCTAGATGTTTTTCGCCCAGTCCACGGCATTTTGAAAAACCTGCAGGCCGAGAAGGTCTTCCCTCGATTTTTCCCTCGTCCACCGGGGGTGCTGCGTCCAGCGGATGAAGTCCTCCGGGTGAGGCATCAGGCCGAAGATACGGCCGGAGGAGTCGCAAATACCGGCGATATCCTTCACCGAGCCGTTGGGATTATACGGGTAGCCCGCCTGAGTTTTACCCTCCGCATCTACATACTGCACAACGACATTAAGCTTTTCCAGAACCTCCGGCTCCGCCACCAGCTTGCCCTCGCCGTGAGCAATGGGGATATACATACCCTGCATCCCCTTCGTAAAAACACAAGGGCTGTTTTGATTTACCCTGAGATATACCCAGCGGCACTCGAACTTGCCCGAATCGTTATTGGTCAGCGTCACCGGCTGGGCATTCCGTCCGGTTATGCCGGGCAGGATACCTGTTTTCACGAGTACCTGGAAGCCGTTACAGATACCGAGTATAAGACGACCATCGTCAACGAATCTCTTGATATCCTCCCCCAGTCTGAGTCTGATTTCGTTGGCCATGATTCTGCCGGCGGATATGTCATCGCCGTAGGTAAAGCCGCCGGGAATGACCAGTATCTGGTAGTCCGACAGGCTTTTCTCACGCCGGAAAAGCTCGCCGACCAGCGCCGAATCGACCTCAGCCCCGATCATCTCGAAGGCGATACGCGTATCGACATCACGGTTGGTGCCGGGGGCGCGGAGCATTAACACTTTTACTGTAGACATATTTCAGCTACCACCTTAAAGGTTTCTGCCAGGCTTCTTTCAGTTCGGCGATACCGGCGGAAAGAATTACCCCGCCGCCGCGGCCGTAAACCTCCAGCTTTTTGTCGCTAGTGACCCGGCCTATATCGGCAAACTCCCGTTCGGACATGGCTTCTTCGAATCCTGCCTTGTTTTTCGGGGCTACCTCGACGAGGAAGCGGGTATTGGACTCCGAGAAAAGGATATAATCATCGCGCTCTATCGTTTCACCGAGGGGTACTTTATTGAGGTCGACCGTCATGCCCAGGCCGCCGGCGAAGGACATCTCCGCCGCCGCCACCCCTATTCCACCCTCAGAGAGGTCGTGGCAGGCACTGACCAGTCCTTTATTTATCGCCGAAGCAAGGGCGTTCATGAGTTTTTTACCCTCCTCAGGGCGTACTTGCGGCACGCTGTTGCCGATGCAGCCGTGAACGGCGAGGTAGTGAGAGCCGCCCATCTCGTTATATGTGGCGCCGACGATATAAACCAGATTATCCGCCTGCTTGCAGTCCATGGAGACAGCCTTACCTGTGTCATCCATAACCGCCATGGCGGAGATGAGCAGGGTGGGCGGGATGCAAATGCTTTCCCTGCCCGTCTCGTACTCGTTATAGAGGCTGTCCTTACCGGAGACAAAGGGGGTACCGTAGACAATGGCAATATCGTAGCAGGCCTGCAGCGCCCTGACCAGCGTGCCGAGTCGATCGGGCTTTTCCGGGTTGCCCCAGCAGGAGTTATCGAGTAAGGCTACCCTGTCCAGGCTGCCGCCGACAGCGATAACCTGGCGCAGGGCTTCATCGATGGCCGAGGCGGCCATCCAGTAGGTATCGATATCCCCGTACTTGGGATTGATGCCGTTGGAAATTATCAGGCCCTTGGGGGAATCGGAGAGTGGGCGGATAATAGCGGCATCGCCGGGGCCATCGTTAGCGGCGCCCACCAGGGGCTTGAGCACACTGGTGCCCTGCACTTCATGGTCGTACTGGCGGATAACCCATTCCTTGCTGCAAACGTTCCAGGAACCCAGTATCTTTTTCAGGTCTTCCGCGAGGTCGGAGGGCGGGGGGAAGTCCGGCTCGGGGCGGCGGGGCGGCTGCCAGAGAGCCTCACGTTCCAACTGGGGCAGGCCTTTGTGCAGGAACTCCATATCCAAATCACAGACTAAATTGCCTTCGTAATAAAGCTGGAGTCGACGGTTATCGGTAAATTCGCCGATCACGTTAGCTTCAACATCCTCATTCTTAAAAATAGCTAAAATTGGCTCGATATTCTCCGGGGGAACGGCCAGCAGCATACGTTCCTGCGATTCGGAGACCCATATTTCGGTATAGGAAAGCCCGGCGTACTTCAGGGGGACCTTCTCCAGGTCGACGCGCACGCCGGTCTCCTCGGCCATCTCCCCCACCGCCGAGGAAAGTCCGCCTCCGCCGCAATCGGTAATGCGGCGGTACAGGCCGAGGTCACGCGCCTGGATAATAGCGTCCAAAGCTTTCTTTTCCACGATGGGATTACCTATCTGCACCGAACTCTGGGAAAGCGTTTCCGACTCTTTATCGAGCTCGCCGGAGGCGAAGGTAACGCCATGGATGCCGTCGCGTCCCGTTTTTCCCCCCACCACCACAACGAGGTCGCCGGGGCGCTGCATACCCTTCTGACTCATACCG
>CAYNDI010000078.1:0-9401 GCA_964395955.1 uncultured Dehalococcoidaceae bacterium | reverse complement strand
AAAATATTTTTATGAAATCCTCCCCCTCGGTCCCCCTCCTTTACAAAAGGAGGGGGAAGAATCAGGGAAGAGGGAAGAAGCCCCTCTTAGACACCCCTGTAATGACTACTAGTTATGTGGTTCAGACATTTTTATTATTTCCGGTTAAAAACTGCTCATGCAATTCGTCTGCCACACGAATTCTAATAAGAACATCATTATTTAGCTCTTTAATACGTTCGTTATCTGGGCCTTCTTCAATAATTTTCTCTAAATACCATCTATTAACTACAACGGATAATATGCATACTGCAAAAATGGGTTGTGGCCTTGCGTGACACCACTTTATATTAGGAGAAAACTCACCATCTTGATACTGTAGATGATTATCTATGAGGTCTTGCCAGTTGCCATGTACTGAATGACTTAGTAGTCTCATAAATACTAAGTACATATTCTCCATTCCAATGTCCTCTAAACGTTTGTATATGGATTTTCCCCAAGGCTCATGTCCTCCCTTTTGAATCTGTTCAAGAGAAACGCATGAAATATTAAAAACGCGCTCAATTGACTGTATCATGCGTGTTTCTATATCAAGTTCATACCCCCGGTTTTTAATGTTTCCTCTGATTCTGTTTAATAACTCATTCTCTGTTTTAAGAGAATATTCAACGTATTTATCAAATAATTCTTCCTTGTAATTTTTTAGTAAATATATTATGTTGAAGATGCCCTCAGTTAGACTTCTGGAAATAATATGTGCTATTTCCATATGGTTTTGGCATATTTGGTCAAGGAATGCCGTTTGTAATTTGCTAGTTCTAACCATAAGCCCACCAACAATGGCCTCGTTTCTCTTCCATTTTCTTGGATTGCCTTTATCATCTAGTCTATAAGTACAGGCAAGAAGGGAAGTAATTTGGATGACTTCTTTTAGAAGCTCTACGGATAATTCGGTAAATTGACCTTCAGTTTTGAACTTGTGAATTTCCGCAACGTTAACAGGTGTTTTTGGGAAGTCGAAATCATCAATATTTAATGGTGATTCATCCATTTCTTCTCCCATATCGTTAGGTAACAGGGGTAAGATAATGAATAACCTAAAACTCCGACCTTCCCTCCAGAGCTCTGGTGAGGGTAACGTCGTCGGCGTACTCAAGCTCGGTGCCGAAGGGCAGGCCGCGGGCGAGGCGGGTGACCTTAATGCCGAGGGGGGTGATAACGCGGCTGAGGTACATGGCTGTCTGCTCGCCTTCCATATTAGTATTGGTAGCCAGGATAACCTCTGTTACCGTATTAGCCTGGAAGCGTACCAGCAGTTCTTTTATCCTGATATTCTCGGTGCCGATGCCCTCGGTGGGGGAGATAGCGCCGTGGAGGACGTGGTAGAGTCCCCGGTAGGCGCCGGTGTGTTCCAGCGCCAGGATGTCCTGCGGCTGCTCCACGATGCAGACCTGACTGACATCCCGCTGGCTGTTGCGGCAGATAGGGCAGGGGTCGCTTTCGGTGACGTTGCAGCAGACGGAACAGAGGTTGACTCTCTGCTTCAACGATGTCAAGGCCTCGGCGAGATCCTGTGCCTTTTCTTCCGGGGAGCGCAGGAGGTGGAAGGTAATGCGCTGGGCGCTCTTGGGTCCGATACCCGGTAATTTGCTGAACTCCTCCACGAGCCTGCCGATGGCATCCTTAGCAGGGATGGGGTCCTCTTTAGACACACATACTCCTTAAATTTATAATGATGTCATTCTGAAGGAGCGAAGCGACTGAAGAATCCGTTATTACCCGGGGCGGATTCTTCACTACGCTCAGAATGACAATTGGCGTTACATCAGCCCCGGTATCTTCAGCCCGCCGGTGAGGCCGCCCATTTTTTTGGCGGCGGCATCCTGCGCCATAACCTGGGCTTCTTTAACGGCGCTCAGCACCATGTCCTCGAGCATCTCGACGTCTTCCGGATTGACCACCTCCGGAGCTATTTTTACCGACAGTATCTGCTGCTGTCCGTTCATGGTTACGGTGACAGCGCCGCCCCCGGAGCTGGCTTCCACGGTAAGACTGGCCAGTTCTTCCTGGGCTTTAAGAAGCTGCGCCTGGAGTTTCTGAGCTTGCTGCATCATATGTTTGTTCATGGCTCCTCCATCTTATTAATGACCTGGGCGCCCATCTTCAGTGCGGCTTTAACCAGGTGGTTGTTCTCATGTTCGTAGACACAGCGTACGCGGCAGGAGCGACCCAGGAAACTGCTAACGATTTTATCGGCGGTCCTCTGGTTTTCGATGCCGTCCATTTTTTCCTTGTGATAGGAGTATTTGAATGAAACTGTAATCGTGTCGTTTTCCATGGCGATGGGACGGGCACTGCGGAGCAGGGCTGCCGCCGGGGTTTTGCTCATGCCGTCCGGCGCCTCTTTCATAATCTGCATCCACTGCTGCTGTAGCTGTACGATAATATCATCGACCGCCGCGGGTTCTGGTCGGGCTTCATCGGCCGCTGGACTTATGGTTTTTTCCGTCGCTTCCGGTTGAGGGGTTGGTGCGGGGGGATTTTCTTTTTCCACGGCTGGCGTGGCGGTATCAGGAGCGGGCGTGGGCGGAACTGCTTTAGCCGCCGGTTTCCTGGCGGGTGGCTCGGGTGCAGGCTGGCGGGCGGTCTCTTTCTTTTCTTCCGGCCCGGTCAGGGTGCAGTCCACCAGGGCTAATTCCAGGGGCAGGGTCGAATAGTTGTCGAGGCCTAGTTCAAGCTGACTGAAACGCTTGACAGCCCGGAGTATTTCAGCCAGTGACGCCTTCGAGGCCATTTCCTTAAGTTCTTCAGTGTCCTCGGCGGTAAGCTCAATGGAACCGTCGGAGCCTGACTTGACCAGGAGTAATAAGCGCAGATATTCCACCACTTCGCGGTTGAACTGGCGGAGGTCGATTCCGTCGCTGTTGACATTATTGATAGTAGCGACTGCGGCGGCGGTGTCCCGGGTAACGATGTGTTTCACCAGTTCTCGGGAACGCTCATCGCCGGTGAGTCCGAGGAGCGCCTGGACCTGGGCAAGACTGATATCTTTACCGTAATAGGTCATCATCTGCTGGAGCAGGTTAAGGGCGTCCCGCATACTGCCGGTGGCCGCCCTGGCGACGAGTTTCAACGCCTCCGGTTCGGCGGTGATATCTTCCTGTTTGCAGGCCATCTCGAGCTCGGTAATGATATTAGCGTGGTTGAGACGGTGGAAATCAAAACGCTGGCAGCGGGAGAGAATCGTCGGGATGAGTTTATGGGCTTCCGTGGTGGCCAGGATAAAGATGACATGCTCCGGGGGTTCCTCCAGGGTTTTCAACAGGGCATTGGAAGCGCTGGTGCTGAGCATATGGACTTCATCGATGATATAGACCTTGCGGCGCGCCTGGCTGGGGACGTAATTGACCTTCTCACGGAGATTCCGGATATCATCGACGCCGGTATTACTGGCGGCGTCAACTTCAATAACGTCCAGAGCCCGGCCCTCGGTGATGGCCCGGCACATTTCACACTCGTTGCAGGGTTCCCCCTTGCCGTTTGTCAGGCAGTTGACCGCCTTGGCGAGGTTCCGGGCGGTACTCGTCTTGCCGGTGCCGCGCGGACCGCAGAACAGGTAGGCGTGGGAAACACGTTCATCAGCCAGGGCATTGAGGAGTGTCCGGGTGACGTGTTCCTGCCCGAGTGTATCGGCAAACCTTTGTGGGCGTCGCTTTCGATAGAGTACCTGGGAGGCCATAATGTTTCTATTATACCCCAAAACGGGTCATTGCCCAAGACAGTTTACAGGTGGTACTTTTTTCTTTTTTATATATTTTAGTACTCACCCCCTATATCCCCTGATAAAATCCATCCCCCTGTTTCCCCCTTCCTTTACCAAAGGAAGGGGGAAGAAGAAAAAGAGGGGCTGCGTCCCTCTAAAACACCCCGTTTTTAAGGGTGAAAATCCCCCTTATTCCCCCTTTGAAAAAGGGGGACAATATAGATCACCCTCACCCTGCCCTCTCCCATCAAGGGAGAGGGTTTGTTATTGACGGGATAGCCGGGAATGATACAGGGCGGTTCGGGTGGGAATAGATAAACCCCGAGGGGGTGGGGGGCGAACACAAAAAAAAGAGCCCCGATATTACTCGGGACTCTCCAATTACCTGTGATTAAAATAATCTTACAGCAGCGAGGGGATATCCTTGGAAACATCGTCCAGCGCCCGGAGCTTGTCCTCGGTCTCTTCCTGCCGTTTCTTGAATTCGGGAATAAGGTCGGTAGACCTCAGGTAGTACTCCCGTATCTTTTCCACGTCGCTGAGCTCGGACAGGAGTACGGTAACGTCCACGACGCCCCTTTCACGCGGATAATCGCCGTTCCTGATGATGGCTTCAGGGGCGATATCCCGCATGTAGTCACCGATTTCCTTGACCATGTCCATGTTCATTTCCTTGGCGGGGCCGGAAACGAGGTACAGGGCCCGGCGGGAATCGGCGGGATTGCATTTGAGCGAAAGTTCGCTGATGGCTTCATCCATGGCCTGGATACCCTTCTGTATTTCGGCGCCTTTCTTGCGGAAATCGGCCCTGAATTCGGGCAGCTTGAACAGCGGAGCTGACGTCTTGCCGTAGCCGATGACCGTCCAGCCGACCACTGTCTGTATGATATCACCGGCATCAAGCAGCTTGGCGCCGATGTACTTGGACTTTTTCTCTTCACCGGCGCAGAGCACGTTGTAAAACGGCTCGGCTATCATGGAGTTGATTTTTGTAATGTTGGTCTGGATGGAAGAGTCTTTTCTCACGTACCGCTGGTTATCGATGAGGAAAACGGCATCGGCAATCGAATAACAGGACTTGAGGCAGGTGGCCACGTTGAACATGGTCCTTTCCTCGGTTGTCTCCTCGTGTTCAAAAGGCAGGACAACCAGGTTCCATATCGGTTTGTCGATATAACGCTCTTTCAGGTGCTGGGTGATGACGGAAATGGCGCCGGAACCGGTACCGCCCGCGGAGCCGGCGATAAGCAGGAAGGCATCCGTCTCAAAGAATTTCTTGGTGGTCCTGATGGCGTCGATGATTTTATCGGCGTCTTCCCGGGCTATTTCAGCACCGAGTTCGTTGATTTTACCAACGCCGTGGCCGCCAGTCTTGCGACTGCCGATGAGAATTCTATGACGATGGTCATTACTGATGCTGGACAGCCCGCTTAAATCGGCAGCATCCGTATTAACCGCAAAACAACCGGTGATTATGGTCATGCTTCGCCGACTCTTCGCGCGACTGTTCAACCGAGCGAACTCATCGGCAATCCTGCCACCACACTGACCTAAACCGACAACTACTAATTTCATAATTTCACCTCAATTATGACGCACTTATGCTATTTTTATCATAATAGTATGAGAATGTCAATCTTTACTGCTAAGATTAAGGTAATATATTTTAGTACTATTGAGTCTGTGACGTAGTGGCTATGATATTTTGGTAAATTGCCCTGATTGTTTATTGAAAAACTGGAGATTGAATAATATAATAGTGAAGACCGATATAATTAAGTTCTACCGGAGAAGGTTATATTTATGACTCCTGAAATAAAAGAAGAAGTTGAAAGCAATATCAGTGATTTTGAAAAGGCAGTAGCCAGGGCCGAGGCGCTGAGCCGGGCAGCCAAGGAAGCGGCCGGTGTATCGACGAAGACCGCCATGGAAGCGGCACGCCGGGCCGAGAAGATCGGTGAGGAAGCCAGGAAAGCCGCCGATGCCTCCGCTAAAGCCGCCCAGGAAGCCATAGACCGCGCTGAGAAGATAACCGAGGAAATCAGGGAATCCGCCGAAGCCACGCTGCGCTCCGCCCAGGAGGCTATCAGCCGGGCGGAGGCTGTTGCCCGAAAACCCCGGGATACCATGCAGTCGATGATGAAGGCGTTTGAAGACGCCATCGCCCGGGCGGAAAAAACAAGCGTCGAAGCGATGCATGCGGCGGAATCCGCCTTACTGTTATCCCAGGATGGACTGACTCGTATTGATGAGTTGAGCCGCGAAGCAAAAAAGACGGCCGAATCCGCCAAAGAAGTATCCCAGGAAGCTATTGAAATGGCCGAGGCGTCTACTAGAACTTCCAAGGAGGCTGTGGAAGAGTCGATAAAAACCGCCAGGGAGGCGACTCTCCGCGCGGAGAAACTGGCCAGGGAAGCTAAAGAAGCCGCTGATTCTGCCAACAAAGCCGCCAGGGACACGGTAACCCGGGCGGAAAAATCAAGCAAAGCCACCAGAGAAGTAGCCGATGTTGCCGCCGCCGCCGCTGAAGAAGCCGCCAGCCGGGCGGAAACCATAAGTCAGGTAGCCAGGGAGGTCGCCGAGGCTGCCCAGAGGTCGTCACAGGAAACGGTAAGCCGTGTTGAGGCAATCAGCCAGGAAACTAAAGAGTCCACCGTCACCCTGCAGAAAATTTCTCAGGAAACCGTACAAAAAGCCGAGAAGATAAACACGGAAACCCAGGCGATAGTTGAAGCGGCGGTCAATATGGGTAAAGAAGCTACCCAGTCGTCAATTAAAGCATCGCGTGAAGCTATGACCAGGGCTGAAACGATAGGCAAAGAAGCCAGGGAAAACGCGGCAAAGGCCAAACATGAATTCGAAGCGGCCGTGGCTAAAGTCGAGAAGTTGAGTCAGGAAACAAAAGCAACGGCTGTTACCTTTATAAAACAGATACAGGAGACGCTAGCCCGGGCTACGGATGAGCGGGGGAAGGCAATGTCAGAGGCCGAAGCCTCCGCTCTGGCCGCGCGTAAATCGGCTGAAGAATCTGCCAAAGCCGCTCAGGAAGCCGCTGCCGCCATTATGCAAACAACCCGGGAAGCCTCCGGGGAATCCGTTGAGAAATCGAAGGAAGCCATCTCCAGGGCTGAGGAGGTAGGTCAGGCGACCCAGCAAACGGTCGAGGCATCCACACGGGAATTCCGGGATACCGTTGCCAGGATGGAAGAAATGACGACGGCGGCTAAAGAAGCTGCCGATGCATCCCAAAAAGCCGCCCAGGAAGCGATTGACGCTTCTATAAAGCAGTCCGAGGAAGCCGTAGCCAAGGCCGAAGAAATCAGCAGGACAGCCAAAGAAACGGCTGAAGAATCGGTGAAAACCGTGAATGAAGCCATCGAGGTCGCTATTACCAGGGCCAGCGAGGCAGCCAAGGCCTCCACGGATCAAATCCAGGCGGCTATCGACCGGGCTGAGCAAATAAGCCTGGAAACGAAGGAGGGGGCTGAAGCCGCTGTTACGGCAGCCAAGGAAGTGACCGGAGCCCTGATTAAAGCCGCCAGGGAATCGGCGGAGAGAACGGTGAGAGCGGTTAAGGAAGCGACGGAAGCATCGGCTAAAGTTGCCCGGGAGGCGGCCGGGGTTTCTATAACCGCCTTCAGGGAAGCGATCAGCCGTGCTGAAGCCACCGGCCAGGTGGCCCGGGATACGGCTGAAGCATCGCTGAAGGCTTATGAGGCCACTTTACGCGAGGACCAGGCGACTGAAGAAACCGAAGAAGTCAAGGAAGTTGCAGAAAAGAAGGAAGTTGCAGAAGAAAAAGAAGTTGAAAAAGCCGAGAAAGCTGAAGAAGTCAAAGAAGCGGAAATTGAGGAGCCCCGGGCCAAAGCCGCCGGTGTAGCAGAGGAACAGGAAGAAGAAAAAGAGGGGACCTACCAGCCTAGTGAAGGTGCTATTGAGGCTGTGAAACAGGCAATAGAGAAGGTGGCTGAAACCGACCAGGAGCCCAAGGAAGTCAATAAAGAAATTAAGGGTAAGATGGAATCGCGGCTGGAGGCTCTGGCAAGAATGTACGAGACAAAAAGGAGCCAGCAGACTAAAAAAGATACCGATTCGGAAAAAGAGGAAAAAGAAAAAAAGGACAAAGAAAAAGATTGACCTGTATTAATTATATCGTCTTCCGGGATTTCAAGCTACTTATCGAGGATTGCCGGATAAAGTGTGAAGCTAATTGAATTACTTGACTTTTTAATAAGTGCGCCATATACTTGGCACTATGTAGTGCCAGTTTAGATATTTACTGGTATATCAAAGCTAAAATGTCAATAACATAAAATAAAGGAGGTGTTTGGTGACCAGCCAGAAGGATCGCACCAAGAAGTCATCTAACCCGGCAGATGTGAAAGAAGAGGCTCCGTCCGAAGAGCCCCAGGGGGCTGTTGTAGAAGAGCGACCCAAGAGCGCACTTGACGAGGTCATGAGCCAGGCCGAGAGGGCTTATGCCGCGTATATGGACGCCGAGCGTCAGGTAGCCAAAGCTTATCATGAGAACGAAACACAGGTAGCCAAGGCCTACAAGCGGGCAGAAGCACAGTCCTTCCGGGCGTACGAGGCAACCGTATTGCAGGCCATGAAAGACCGTGACGAAGCGGTAGCTAAAGCCGCTAAATCCCGCGAGAATATGGTCAAGAGGGCCGAGGAGACCTACCTGGCTGCCGTTGAGGCGGCTGGAAACGGCTGTGAGACGACCATCGGTGAGGCTGTCAGGGTCCGTGACGAGAATGTTGAGAAAGCCTGGAAGATACGCGACGAGACCATTGAGCAGGCCTGGCAGATATACTCCAAGATAGCCAGATAAATTATAATATAAAAACCCGTCAGAGGCTGCTGTCGTGCGATGTTACGTTTACTTTTTAAGGCGGGATACGGCAGGTCGGGTTGGGGGTATATCGATAGGTATTGGTGTGGCAAGCCGGTAGCTGCTTTGGCGTGAGGCGGGTTGACTAACTGAATAACCTTATTAAAGCAGCGAGGGAATATCTTTTATCGTAATATCAATCCCTCGCTGTGTGCTTACCACGCCTTCCTGGCGTTTCTTGAGTTCCGTGATGAGATTGATGGCTTTAGCGAAGTAGTTCCTGACCTTTTCCACGTCGCTCATTTCCGAAAGTACCAGGGTAACGTCCATGTTGCCTTTTTCCCTGGGATAATCACCGCTCCTGATAATGGCTTCCGGAGCCATGTTTTTAATGTAAGTCCCCAGCTCTTTGATAAGGTCAACGTTTATTTCCTTGGCCGGGGCGGAAACAAGGTAGAGGGCTCTCTTCGAGTCCAGCGGATTGCACTTGATTGACAGGCCGCTGATGGCTTCATCGAGCGCCTGGACGCCCTTCTGGGTCTCCGAGGCTTTGTCCCTGAAGCTTCGGGTTTTATTAAAGAATGATCTCAGCATCGGGGTCTGCGACCGACCCCAACCGAGTGTCGTCCAGCCCACCAGCGTCTGGATGATATCGCCGGCGTCAAGCAGCTTGGCCCCGATGTATCGGGACTTCGACTCTTCACCGGCGCAGAGCAGGTTGAAAAACGGATGTACAATCGTCGCGTTTATCCTGCCCAGATTATGGGTGAGCGATGAGTCTTTCATGACATATCTCTGGTTATCGACGAGGAAGATGGC
>CAYNDI010000077.1:0-9407 GCA_964395955.1 uncultured Dehalococcoidaceae bacterium | reverse complement strand
CGGACGCAGTTTCTCGTCGGACATGGAAGCCAATAACATGGCTAATCTCATCCCCCACTGCATCGCCATGGGCGAGGCTGCCGGTACAGCGGCGGCATTATCTATAAAGCATAATGTCAGTTTACGGCAGCTGGACACCAAGATTCTGCAGGCGGCTCTGCTCAAGGGGGGCGCCGTCCTGCCGGGTGTCGATGTGGTATAGTGCTATTAAAATACCACCGTGAAAAACGGCACCGGGAGCCAACATCCGGTGCCGTTGCTTTTTCCAGGTAAGGTACGGCTTATATTTCTTTGGTTGTCTGGATAACTTCCAGCCCCAGTTTCTCGGTCAACTCCTTCTCTCTTTTCTGGACTTCCTTGGTGAATCCGTCCCGGCCCAGGTTGAACCAGTAAGGCTCCCAATCCATGTTGTTCAGGTTCTCGATTAAGGGGGATATCGTGTCGAAGGGGAAGGTGATGATAATCAGTCCTTCCTGCAATGCCTCCCGGGCTTTCATGCTGTAGCCAAGTCCGCTGATGCTGTAATTCATCTCTCCGCTGAGGTAAGGGTGGGCGAATATCCAGGCGCAGGCCAGGCAGGTGCTGCCCTTGCTGTGCCACATCTTCCCGTCGCTAAAGCTGCTGGCCCGCAGTATGATTTCCGCCTGTTTCACACTGGTGGTGAAGATAAGCAGGTCGGGGTCGTAGTTCATCTGGTCAGTGGTAGCGCAGGAGATATATTTCACCGAGTCCCGGCCGAAGTGGGGGACGTAATCATAGATTCTACGGTTGGCGCCGGGGGTTTTAAACATGGAGAACATAGGCCCCAGCTGGCCGCTGTACATTATCGGCGGGTAATCCTGCGTTCCTATTACCTGCCCGCCGCACTGGATGTTTTCAGTGGCCAGGTAAAAGGGCTGGCTGTTCTGCGCTTCTTTGATGAGCTCGCAAAGCGCTAACAGCTTGTCAGTGGGTGGGATTCCTTCAGGCTTACCCAGGGAGTATTTCACCCCCACCGGCTTGTGCTCGAATTCAAACTTCTCGAGTATGGAATAGTCCGGATTATTTGGACTCATGGTAACCCCCTTTACGATTTCTATTAGAACACACGAAATAATTAGCTTAATAGTCTAAAGATTATTGACTCTGCCGCAGTGCGGGCAGGTGACGCTGGACTCCCGGTAGGCAGGCGGTACCTTCAGCTTTGTCCCGCAGTCGCAGTCTATCGTCCGGTATCTATTCATGCGCAGCAGCAGGTCCGATGTCTCCCGGGTACGTTCCGCCATATCGGCGTCTTTCTCGGCGGATGGCCCGCGTAACCCCATGGCTCCGGCTCCCGCCAGAGCCGTTGCCGGTATAATGCCCTTGTGTTTTAGCTGCTCGTAGGACTTCTCGTAGTCGGCCATGGAAGCGCCGGACATGGCGCGGAGAATCCTGATGCGCTCGGAAATTGGCGGGTGGGTGCTGGTAAGGTCGCTGGCCGCCCGGCCTTCCACGCGAAACGGGTTGACCGTGTACATGGGCGCGGTGGCTTTATTGGCGGCTTTCAACTGCTTCTTCGAACCGGCCAGCTTCTCCAGCGCCGAGGCCAGTCCCTCCGGGTACCTGGTGTACAGGGCGGAGGAGGCATCGGCCAGGTATTCCCTTTTCCTGGAAATGGCATAGTACAGCAGCTGTGCCAGGATAGGCGCCAGTATCATCAGTACCAGGGATAGCACCAGGATTATAGCCTGCGCCTGACCGCCGCCGCCCGAAGACCGGCTGGAACGCCGGCCGCCCATACCGCTAAAGAATATGGCTCGGGTACCAAACCAGGCGATGATAACGATAGTGCCCAGGAGTATGCCGGCCATGGACATCAGCAGGACATCGCGGTTCTTGATGTGGGCCATCTCGTGGCCGATGACCCCCTGCAACTCATCGCGGTTGAGGTGCTGGAGCAGACCGGAGGTTACGGCTACGGCGGTCTTTTCCCTGGAGCGCCCGGTGGCAAAGGCGTTCATACCCGGGTCATCGATAATATAGATATCGGGCATTCTCTCCAGCCCGGAGGCGATTTTCATCTCCTCGACGATATTATAAAGGCGCGGGTGGTCATCGCGGGTGATTTTCTTGGCTCCGGCCACGGACAGCAGAATGCTGTCACCCTGAAAGTAAGCGATAAGGTTCATTATCGCCCAGATAGCCAGGGCTATTAACAGTCCAAAGATGGCGTTGTCCAGGAAACTGGCGCCGAGAAAATAGCCTACGAGGAGCAGCAATGCACCCAGTACGCCGACCAGAAACGCCGACCTTATCCGGTTGGACCTGATTTGCTCCCACATGAGATAATGCCCTCTCTACGAACTGAAACTCACCTTGGGTGCTTCCCTTTCGGCGGGTGCGGCGGTCTCGAAGAACTCCCCGGTCTTGAAGGAGAACATCCCGGCGATGATATTGGAGGGGAACATCTGGGTCTTGTTATTGTACCTGAGGGTGGAATCATTATAGAACTGCCGCGAGAAACTGATTTTATTCTCCGTCGAGGTCAGCTCTTCCTGGAGGGCGAGGAAGTTCTGATTAGCTTTCAGGTCGGGATAACTTTCCGCCACCGCCAGTAATCGCGCCAGGGCGGAGCTCAATTCGCCTTCCGCCTTGCCTCTTTCCCCGGCGCCGGATTCCGAAAGCTTCTGGGCAAGATTGCGCGCCTTGGTCACCGCCTCCAGCGTTTGCCTTTCATGCGTCATGTATCCCTTGACCGTTTCCACCAGGTTCGGAATCAGGTCATAACGCCTTTTTAACTGTACGTCAATTTGCGCCCAGGCGTTTTTTACCTGGTTGCGCAGGCCGACCAGTCCGTTGTAGGTCGAGGCTAACATGATAATGAGGATGACGACTATTGCCAGGACTATCCATAATGCTAACATTCAGACCTCCTTCTTCGCGCTTATTTATTATTCCTTAGCTTTAAACGTATCTCCGAGAAAAGCCAGGACTTCCTGTGAAATCCCTTCGCCCGGAGAGGATTTTGTCGCCAGTTGCGTAAGCAGCTGGTGGACCTCGCCGCCGTCGAACCAGAGTCCCTCCCCGCGGGTGCAGACATCTACGTTCACCGGGGGCTCGCTGATGGCAATCTCACGCATCTTGCGGTGGCACAGCGGGCATTTCCGGCTACGGGTTGATTCTTGCACTTCCGGCAGGCGGAGCATAGCTTCCAGGGATAGTTCTACATCGTGGAGGTTGGCGGCCTGTAACAAGAGTTCCAGTTCGGTGGCATCGAACCAGACCCCTTCGCATTTTGGACAATAGTCGAGTTCGATACGGTGGTGTTCGACGATAATCATTGCCTGCCGGCATTCGGGACAAAGCATTACGGCTGCCTTTACTATATTCTCTAATCAAGGAGAATTATACCACAGCTTCGTTTACACTTAAATGTCCAGTGAGTTATTCTACGACATGTCTGAAATGAATAAAGTCAAAGGCACAGCCTTGAGGCTGTGCCTTTTTTTGTAACCTGATACAACTTGTATTTATCGCCGTGAACGATTCTGCCGGGTCGCTGATTGCCTGTTATCGCTGGGGACACGAAGCATGTCACGTCGGCGGACGACTACACCGATGATAACGATTCCGGCCAGGACCAAGCCGGCGCTGATTATTATCCCCAGGATTTGCCAGCTGACTACCGCGGCTACATCGTCAGAAGTGACGTTAAAGGGCATCGGCGCCGTACTCTCGACGGGAGTATTATACCGGCGTAGTTCCAGCTGATAAGAGTAAATCCCGGATTCCCATCCGTCGGCAGGTATGTAGTCCAGGCTGCCGGGATTTCCACCGGTTTGCAGAGAGTCAAGCTCAAGAAGAGGTATTTCCTCCATCAAAACGTCTTCATAGTAAACTCTGAGTGTCAGCCCCGTCCCCGCTATTTGTTCCTGGGAGGCATTAACATTATATTCTATTGCTGTAGAGAGAAGTACGCCGGTCTGCTCATCATAAACAGGCGTGATACGGAAATCGGTGATTCCCGTTTGAGAGCTGGCGGACTCCGTATATGAAGTGGACGGACCAGGCAGGACCGTGAACGTTGCCTGCAGGTCGCCGATGGTCACCATATGCTGTCCGGCTTCCTCAACGCTGATAACGAATACGACTTCCCGGCTTTCACCACCGTTAAGTTCGATTGACTTTGTCCGGGCTTCGGCATTGTCCAGCCGCAGTACCGCATTGTAGGTACCGGAAATGTCGCCGGTATTGGTGACGCGAACAGAGACATCAACGTTATCCCCGGTATCTACTTCTTTTGGAGAAACGATAAGATCGGTGATGGTAAAAGCGGCGGGTTCCGGTGCTTCGTTGACGGAGAAAGTCTCTGACAGATTACCAATGCTGACATTATATTCTCCGGTGGCGTCGGGGGTGATACTAAAACGTACCTCCTCACTACTTACGCCATTGAGGGTGACAGTCTTCTGTTCTACGGTATTACCGTCTATTTTCATGTTGACCTCATAATCGCCGGTATAATCGCCGGCGTTGGAAACGAGGACGCTGACGGTAAGAGTGTCACCGGGAAGCACCTGCTGCGGACTTAAATTAAGGTCGCTGAGTGTAAAGCTGGCAGGTCGGCTGTGAGCCATAAGGGCGTATACCGACAGGTGTTCAATCGGCGCCGACACGGTATGAGTTGCCGGGTCAACCGTACCTCCCATCTCAATCCATTCCTGAGCAGCGGGGTCCCATTGGGCTTCATAAAGGCTGTCCTCTGAAATTCCATCAGGTATATCGGCATCGGAATACTTGAAGACAAGAATCGCCGATGGGCCGAAAGTGGTACCACCCGGTTGGATATCATAACGTTGACTCACGAATTCACAATCCGTACCGGCAATATAACTCTGTACAGACTTTTTAATGCGTATGGAAGTTACCTTGTTTCCGTACCTGTCTTTAACTATCGTACCCTTGGAGATAATTAAATGAACGCTTAAAGTATCATCCGAGGCAACCACCTCACTGATAATCTCTCCATCCCTCGATGTAAAATCGGCTAAAGACGTTACACCGCCGCCTCCGCCGCCACCACCGCCTCCGCCGCCGCCATCATCGCCGCCGCCACCGGTCTGGTTGACCACAACCTGGCCGTCGACAATGCTTATGGCCACGGCCTGACCGTTAATATCTCCCGCCAATACCCCTGAGAGCGTCAGCGCGGATGTACCGGCCTGCGTCTTTGCGGTCATGGTGATTACGGCGAATGTACCGGGTGTGGCGACAGATTGCCCGGGGGTGGTGATGGCACCAGCCACGCCGCTGATGGTGCCGGCTCCATTGTCTGTGGTGCCCGGACTGAAATAGGTCGACGCTCCGCCCTGCGATAGCAGGTTGCCTTCGGTAACACCGTTTACAGAAACCAGTGCCGGGTTGAAGGCAAGATCAAACTGCATACCGGCGATTGCCGTACCGGGTTCTACAGCGATATCTACGGTAAACTGTCCCCCTGTATTGACACTGGCCGGCGCGGAAACACTGACGGTAGTGGGACCGTCAGCTAAAGCCGGGTTTAAGGGAACCAGTACCAGAGATAATATAATAACGGTAATCAGTATTCTTGAAAAATGTGTTATTTTTCTCATGCTATGTATCCTATCCCGTCCAGTTCTGGCCGATGATGATAAAGTCAAGGACGTTCACTATTCCGTCCTCGTTGGTATCCTCCAGTATCCAGCCGGTCAGGCCGGATTCGTCCCAGCGCTGCCCGACCAGTACCATATCGAGGACATTGGCGTCATCGTCTCCGTTGACATCCCAGTTCGGATAGAGCTGTACGATGGTGATATCAACGTCCTCGTAATCGGTCAAATTACCGTCGGACACTTCAAAGCGTACCGGATAGACACCCGTCTGGTCGTAGCGGGAAGTCCAGGAGAAGGTCCGGGTGCCGGTATCAAAGATTGCCCCTTCAGGCAGGCTGGATGTTATATATGACAACTGGTCGTCGTCAGCATCGTTGGCGGAGATGATGAAAGTAAGCAGGGTGCCTTCGTTGGACGACCGGTCGCCGATTTGACCGAGCACCGGGGCACGGTTAATAGCGACCTCGCCGCTGACAACGCTTATTTCCACGCCCTGGCCGTTGACATCACCCACCACTACTCCTGAGAGTGTGAGGGCAGATACTCCGCCCAGTGAACCAGCGGTCATGGTGATTACCGCGAATGTTTCGGGCGTGGTAACAGACTGGCCCGGGGTGGTAATAGCCCCGGCGACGCTGCTGATGGTACCGGCGACATTATCCACGGTACCCCCGTTAAAATAAGTCGATGCTCCGTCCTGCGATAGCAGGTTGCCTTCGGCAACACTATCCACGGTAGCCACGGCAGGGTCAAAAGCGAGGTTGAACTGCATACCGGCAATTGCCGTACCGGGTTCTACAGTGATGTCTACGGTAAATTGTTCGCCCGGGCCGTACCCGGTCGGTGCCGAAACACCAACGACAGTGGGACCATCAGCCAGGGCCATATTAAGCGGAATTAGTCCCAGAGCGAGTATAAAAGCCACAAATAGTGTTCTGGCAACTATAACTCTCGTTTTCACAAGCGCCTCCTATTCCGTCCAGTTCTGGCCGATGACAATCAAATCCAGGATATCAATCGTGCCGTCCTCGTTGGTATCCTCCAGTATCCAGCCGGTCAGGCCGGATTGCCCCCAGCACTGCCCGACCAGTACCATATCGAGGACATTGGCGTCGGTATCGCCGTTAACGTCCCAGTTCTCACTGAACTGGACGACCGTAATGACGATATCCTCGGTATCGGTATATTCTCCGTCGGTTACCTCAAAGCGTACCGAATAGACACCTGCCTGGTCGTAGCGGGGGGTCCAGGAGAATATTCGGTTATCGGAATCAAAATCAGCACCATCGGGTAAATCGGCAGCGGAATAGAACAGCGTGTCGCCGTCAGCATCTTCCGCCGAGATGGTGAAGCTGAGTTGTTCACCTGCGTGAGCAACTTTATCCGGTTTGATATATACCGTTGATTCACCGGTAGCTACCGGAGCAGGTGCGTAGGTGTTTTGTGGCAGAAATTCACCGGTAGAGGTGGCTGCAGGTAAGGCCGGTTCCTGAATTGAGTCTTCGGCGGCGTTACCTATCTGGGTAAAAATGCTGATACTGAGCAGCGAAACCACCGACAGTCCGCCTATGGCGATTTTCAGTAAGGTGGTCTTTTTATTCCGGTTGAATATATGTTTAATCTTCTCGAAATTTACTTTTAACATGTTTTTTAAACTCCGGTTCATCCTTTTAATTGTGCCGTTAAATTCGCTGCCTATCAATAGGTATTTTGTCACGGAAGGTCATAGTACCTTTACTTCCATGACGAAAAGGGGGTATTCAGAGAACAGAGGATAATGAGGAAATTACTCACGGATTTTAATAGAATCTTGATTCTTTTAGGGATTATTTATATCTGGTTATCGTTACATACTCACCCCCTTTGTCTCCCTTTCGAACAGGTTTATCCTTCCAGCTCGATTTTCTATGCTGTTCAAGAGGGGGAAGGATTGGGAAGGGGGGGGTTACCCCTCTTCAACGCCCCTGGATTATTTATCAGGAGAAAGAATCTGAAAGGGGGGCTTCCCTCCCTCTCTCCTGAACTCCCCTATTATGGGGTAGGGGGAAAGAACCGTCGGGATAAGCCGTGTATGGTGCGAGGGCGGCCAGGGTGGGAAAAGATAACACACGAGGGGCGGAGGGCAAAAGCGGTAGGTTATCACCTGCCAACAGAACCATCGGAAACAACATTTGAAAATGACATTAAGGTGTGTCAACATTTAGATAAAGAAAATATCTGGAGAAAAATATGGAGAAGAGACGACTCGGCAAGACCGGGCATATGAGCAGTATCATGGTTTTTGGCAGTTTTGCCCTTTTCCGGAGTAATCAGCAGGAAGCCGATGCCGCCCTGGAAACGGCTCTCAAGGAAGGTATCAACCACATCGATGTCTCGCCCGTGTACGGGCAGGCGGAGGAACGCATCGGTTCTTGGCTGGGCAGAAACGGCAAGCAGTTCTTCATCGGCTGCAAGACCGCCGAGAGAACGAAAGAAGGCGCGCGGGAAAGTATCAAGAGGTCGTTGGAAACCCTGAAAATCGACTGTTTTGACCTGTTTCAATTTCACGGCGTCGACACCGTCGAGGCCCTGAGCACCATCCTCGGCCCCGGCGGCGCGCTGGAGGCCGTCCTCGAAGCCAGAGACGAGGGGTTGCTAAAATTCATCGGTATTACCGGGCACGTTCCGCCCACACAGAACGAGGCGCTTAATCGTTTCGACTTCGATACCGTCATGTTCCCGCTGAACCGGGTACACGCCGCCCACGTGACCGACTGGAATAACTTCGCACCGCTGTTGAAGACGGCTCGTCAGAAAGACGTTGGCGTTCTGGCCATCAAGTCCGTCGCCAAACAGGCCTGGGAAGACCCTTCCAGGGACTCACGCCCCTATCAGACGTGGTACCAGCCTTTCGATGAAGCCGCCGAGATAGAGAAAAGCCTGCGGTATACCCTCAGCCAGGATATCACCAGCGCCGTCCTGCCCGGTGAGTTAAAACTCTGGCCGATGATTATCGATGCGGCGAAACGGTTCAAGCCCCTGGATACCGGGAAACAGCAGGAGTTTGTCTCGCAGGCAGCCCGCTACCAGCCTCTGAAGGGCCCGAGTATGGACTGACCTTTCAGGTCACCCGTCTAAGGTTTCTTTTCCGGAGGCGGAATCTTCTTCGGCGGCAGTCCCTGCTTGGTCTGGAGGGGCTTGCAGATAATCTCGGTAATGTGTAGGTCGCCCAGATGTGTGGAAGGGGCGGCTATTGCCACCACGGCCGTATCCGAACCGCGCCCGGAACCCGTCACGACAATGACCTCTTCACCGGAATCGACATGCCCGCCGTCCACCGCCATGAGGACGATTTCCACACATACTTTCATCCCCTGGCAAAAGGTACGGAGCAGATTGGCCATGATGGTGGGTGTGTTCATGCCGTAAAAATTCTCGGTGTGGAAAAGCATGGTACCGAAGTGCACTACATGTCCTTTTTCGGCGAGTTCGGTGACCAGTTCCGCCGGGAACCGCTGCCCGGACATGAATCCGTACTGGTGCGGTATCACCACTATTTTTTCAATACTGCTTTTCTCCCAGAGTCCCGCGGCCAGTCGGGCCGTACTACCCGTCGTCGAAGCCAGAACGACTTTTTTAATACCGCGTGCTTTGGCTCGCTCAGCTGCCAGACGCAGAGTTGTCTCCGTATTTACAGGGCCTGGTTCCTCGTAATAAACGATTTTTTCTTCCAAGATTTGCCTCCTTACCCAGAAAACGCTATACCATTTACATTCTACCACTTAAGAGAATAGATTATTTAGTTTTATTTGCATCCATTTGTTTTTTTAAATT
>CAYNDI010000076.1:0-9551 GCA_964395955.1 uncultured Dehalococcoidaceae bacterium | reverse complement strand
CCGTTTTTCTCCCAGACGGGGGACACTTCTCATAAGTCCGATGGTGTAAGGGTGACGCGGGTTTTCGAATATATCCTCGGCGGGACCGGATTCAACGATACGTCCGGCATACATCACGTAAATCCGCTGTACGTAGCGGGCTACCACACCGAGGTTATGGGTAACGATTATCAGGGAGGTATGAAGCCGGGTGACCAGGTCAATCATTAACTCCAACAGCTGTGCCTGCGTGGTTACATCCACGGCGGTGGTAGGCTCATCGGCGATGATGAGAGCCGGATTACAGGATAGCGCCATGGCAATCATTACCCTCTGACGCATGCCTCCGCTGAACTGGTGGGGATAATCATCGATGCGCCTTGCCGCTTCCGGTACGCCTACCATCTTGAGGAGTTCGATAGCTCTTTCCCTGGACGAATGCTGGTCCATATCCAGGTGTATTTCCAGCGCCTCGGTCAACTGGCGGCAGATGGTTAAGACCGGATTAAGCGAGGTCATGGGTTCCTGGAAAATCATCGCTATCTTGGCGCCGCGGATGCCGCTCATTGTCTCGCCTTTAGGGTCATACTTAAGGATATCTTCACCTTTGAAAAGCACCCTGCCGCCGTCTATCCTGCCCGGAGTCCATATTAACTGCATGGCAGATAGGACGCTTACCGATTTACCGCAGCCGCTTTCCCCCACCAGCCCGATAATCTCGCCTTCATCGACGTAATAGGATACCCCGTCTACCGCCTTGACCGTACCATACTCCGTGTAGAAACTGGTCTTGAGGTTATCTATCTCTAAAACCGCTGCCATATCTTCACTACCTCAATATCAATATCGTTTGTCCTTTAAATAGCACCCCTAAGAGTGGGGTCAATCGCATCCCTCAATCCGTCTCCCGCCATGTTGAATCCGAAGACCATAATCATGATAGCCCCTCCGGGAACTACTGAAAGCAAAGGATTTTTAAGTAAATATAACTGCCCTTCGTTGACCATAGCGCCCCAGGAAGGCGTCGGCGGAGTGATGCCGATGCCCAGATAGCTGAGACCTGCCTCGGCCAGGACCACGCCACCCAGGGCCATGGTCATGCCGACGAGGAGCGGAGCGAAGGAATTGGGAAAAATCTGGGTTATCATTATGCGCATACTCCCCATACCCATGGCTTTTCCGGCCAGGACGTAGTCGTTTTGCTTGATATGCAGCGCCTGGCCGCACATCATACGGCAGGTTGGCGCTATCGCTCCGAAAGCGAGCGCAAATGTTACCACAACGATACCCCCGCCGACCAGACCTGCGATAAGCAGGAGAATCAATATGCCGGGTAATGCCATCAGGGTATCGGTTATGCGCATAATGAGGGCAAACACGAAACCACCGAAATACGCCGCCGCCATACCCATCGCCATACCGACTATTCCGGACGTGGTCACGGCGATGACGCCGATTGTTAAAGAAGTCCTGGCACCGTAAACGATGCGGCTGTAGGTGTCTCTACCAAGTTGATCCGTACCCAGGAAGTGTTCCGCACTCACAGAAGCGTGTTTATTGAGCAGGTCTGTCTTAAGGGGGTCGTACGTGGCTATCCAGGGGGCGAAGATGGCCAGGATTATCAGGATGATGACGATAATTGCACCGACGAACGATATCTTGCGTTTGACGAAAACCCTGACTATACGGCGCCACTCGCTGTGGTGAGGCGGTATAAAATCTTCTTCACCGTTTACAGGCTCTATAGCTTTCTTCGGGTCTTCTGCCATACGTAGCCTCCTTAGTCGTACCTTATCCGGGGGTCAATCCAGGCCCAGGCGATATCGACTACCAGATTGGAAAAGATAACAATGCCTCCAAACAGGAGTACGCCCGCTTGCATAACTTGGTAGTCCTGGTCGAAAACACCGGTGACCATTAGCCTCCCCATGCCGGGGATGGCAAAGACATTCTCTATGATGACGGAACCGCCGAGGATGGCGCCCAGCGTGCCTCCCAGGACGGTAACGATAGGTATTACCGCATTCCTTATCTGGTGCCTGAACACGATGAGTTTCTCGCGTAGACCTTTAGCCCAGGCGGTGCGAACGTAGTCCTGCCGCATGACTTCCAGCATGCACGAGCGGGTTAAACGGCACATACCTGACAATCCCGCTACGGATAAAGCTACAATCGGCATGATTACTCTCTGAGTGTTCCCCCAGAAATCATCGAAAGGCGAAACCCAGCCGCTGGTCGGCAACCAGCCTAACTGCAAAGATAGGAAATAAATTAAAAGGAGTCCCAACCAGAACTGGGGAATGGTTATGCCCACATTGGCCAGAAGTGTGATGGTGGTATCTATCCAGGTACCCCGCCTTAAAGCGACGATGATACCGAAAAGTATACCCAGACCGGTACCCAGAATCATGCTGATTGCGCCGATATAGGCAGTCTTCGGCATAGCGCTGGCCATAAGCGTCGTAACATCTTCGTGGAGCACGATAGATTCGCCCATGTCACCACGAAGAATGTCCCCGAGCCAGCGGATATACTGGACGTAAATCGGCTTGTCCAGACCGTACTGAACTTTCAGAGCCTCGTAGGCTTCACTACCGATTGTCTGGGAACTTAGTTCAAAGCTTGCTACGTAAACGATAAGGGGGTCGCCAGGTAAAAGGCGTACGAATAAAAACACCATCATGGTGACGAAGAGCAGGACGATAAGGCCGATTAACACTCTGCGAATAATGTAAGCTTGCATGTTAAAGCTCCCCTTTACCGCATTATGAGCCGGTGCCGGAGCACCGCTGAAATTTACGTCACTCCTGATATATTAATATCGTATTTATGTATAAAATGCAAGTTATGGAGAGTTCGTAGTTACTAACGGAATCGTTCTCTGGCGACTGGGACATTTGAAGTACGCCCGTAAACCGCCTGATATCGTCATTATCAGTCATTCGGTTGATATCATGATGATTAGTAGTTATATTACAGGGCAATTTGCGCTGAGTTTAGCATTATTTCATCGGTATGTCAATTTCCCTGTCGAGGTCGTTTGACAGACTTTTAAGTATGGTGTTAAACTCTGCGCAAACACCACCCATTAATACGATTCACCCTGAGTACATCGCACGATGTGTATTTTTGGCAGCCTGGATAGTGCGGAGGACTGAATATGGAGTTTGAAAACAAGGTAGCCCTGATTACCGGCACCAACGTGGATGCCTATGCCATCGCCCCCGGCGGCAAGGAGCACTGGGACAACTTTGTAAAGAGACGCAAGGAGTGGCTGAAGAGCAGCAGGACAGATAAATAAGTCGTTCATTGACAAATATTCGGGTATAAACCTAAAATAATCACGCGGACTCAATCGACTAAAGAGGAGGAAGACTTATATGGCTACGGGAGCTAACAAAACGACTGAAGAAGTACTAAGGCATCACGTACAGGCGTTGGTATCGCGTAACCTTGATGAAATTATGAAGGACTATGCCAATGATTCGGTACTTTTTTCTCCCCGGGGGGCATTCAAGGGACTGGAAAGTATACGGCGAATCTTCACAGCGATATTAGGAGTGATGACACCAGAGACGATGACTAACATGAAGGACATCAGGCAGGAGATTAACGGCGAATATGCTTATGTCCTCTGGTCGGCAGTACCAGTAGCCCCTTTCGGCGGGGACACATTTCGTGTCCACGATGGGAAAATAGTCATGCAGTCTATCGTTAGTCAGATGGGTTCCTGAAATCCTTTCTTTATAAGACGCTATATTATAAAACATCGCTACATACAGGCGTATTTAAACTGCCAACCACAAGGTTTGCGTGAGACACTCAATACTGTATTGTTGATGGAAGGAGTTAATTATTATGAATGCAGTTTATGAAGTACTCAGTCCCTGGGCGGCGGCCGACCCCAAGCCGTTGCACGGTCTTTCACCCCGTTTGGATACCCTCGCCGGTAAGAAAATCGGCCTTCTCTGTAATAACAAGCGTGCTGCGCCCCTGATTCTGGATGTGACCGAAAGGCTTTTAAAGGAGAAATTCCCCACCGCTGAGATGAGCCGTTTTGACGCCCGTACGTTCTCGGTGTCCGCCCTGGAGCCGGACAGAAAAGGGGAGTTTGAAGACTGGATTAAGGGGGTGGATGCGGTTATCGCCTCCGTCGGCGACTGAGGGGCATGCACCAAGTACCTTGTGTACGACGCAATTTTTATCGAGGAGCATAATACCCCGTCCGTAACCTACGCCTTTGAGTACTTTCAGAACGACGCCATGTCGGCGGCTTCCAGTCGCGGTATGCCCGTTGTCAGAGTAGTTCCCGAGGCCATCGTCTCCGAATGTACCGTCGTCGATACCATCGATAAGGCCATCACGGCCGTTTTCGATGATATGGTTGCCGCTTTAACGAAGCCCCTGACCGCCGACGAAAAATCGCCGAAGCCCCGCGAGCCGGAAAATCCCCCGAGAATCATCTTCAAAGGCGGCCTGGAAGAGGTCAACCGCTTCTTCTACCAGCGGGGCTGGACGGACGGTCTCCCCGTTATCCCCCCAACGGAAGAAGCCGTAGCCGAGATGCTTACCGGCACCGGCCTTCCCGCCGACCACCTGGTGGAGAAACTGGAACCGCGCCTGGGCAAGGCTACGGTGGAGTGGATTGCTGTAAATGCCGTCATGGCCGGCTGCCTGCCTACCTGTATGCCGGTTCTTATCGCCGGGGTGCAGGCACTGGCTTCCAACCCCGCCTGCGGTATGATGGCCGCCAGTACCGGTTCGTTCTCGCCTTTCTGGCTCATCAATGGTCCGGTAGCTAAAGACGCCAATATCCGTTCCACTTACGGCGCAACGAGTCCCGGTGATATCGCCAATGCTTCTATCGGGCGTGCCATGGGACTGATTACCAAGAACGGCCGGGGTATTCGCAAGCAAATCGAGGACATGGGCGTTCTCGGCAATCCCGGCAAGTATTCCTGGGTAGCCGCGGAGAACGAGGAAAACAGCCCCTGGGAGCCCTTCCACGTCGACTGCGGTTTTAAGAAGGGGGACAGTACTGTCACCCTCATGTTCCCCCAGTCTTTCCAGCAGATGATGCCCTTCGGCACCGATGATAAGGGTTTACTGGCGACCATCGTCGGCAGTGTCGTCCCCGCCCGGATGGGTTTTTTTGCGGTACTGCTTACTCCCACCAACGCCGCGTCTCTGGCAAACAGCGGCTGGAGTAAGAAGGCTGTCAAGGACTATATAGTCAAGAACGCTATTGTCCCCGATGGCTATTACCGGAGGCTTGGCCTGGACGACAGTAAGCCGTTCGACCGTGGCAATGTCGTCACTTCCGCTGCCGCCAATAAATCGGCTATTTTTGTGCCGGGTCCGCGCGACCCCGACCCCGCCCGTGTCTTTGTCTTCGGCGGTTTCGGCTCCTGGATGGGCTTTATACAGGGCGGCCCCCCGCCGATTACGAAGAAAATAGAGCTGCCGCAGAACTGGGCGCAGCTGGTGAAGAAGTATAAAAACGTCGTGCCTACCTACGTAAGGTATTAGAAAAGGCCCCGGTTTGCTATGAGGAGTGTTCGGGTCGAGGCTGTGAAGGATGAATCTGGATTTGAAAGCGGAATGGCTCGGGGCCTATCGTACCGGTAGCCTCGATTCGAACGTCAAGCCTGGTTGCCCCGGGTTGTAGCGCGCTATCGAACTCAATTGTCTGACTCTTTAATTGCGGATGCCCTTCGTCAAAGTCCAGGTGGGCTCCGCCACCCCCCGCTCGGTAGGAATGACCGCTGTCGTCTGTAGCGGAGATAATCTCCGGTATCGGGCCGGGTCCCGCCAGCAGCAATCCGGCCGTTTCACTGCCGGGCTCGGGTTGGTACGTGAACTTAAAAGAATCGGGATACAGAATAAAAGAAGTCAGCCTGAATTTCACCGGGCCGACTTCTATAAGCTGGTCCATCTGCAGTTCCCGGCCTTCCGGCGGCGGCGGGGTGGTCCCAACTTGGTCACCAAGAGAGATTGAGAAATCGGCTGCGGGTCCGTTGAGCTGCCAGTATGGCGGTATATTGATGGTAACCTCGGTTATATTATCCGGCAAAGGCGGGAATGAAAGCAGCCCAAGCCCGTCGACTTCAGGGCTTGAATTGCAGCGAATGGTCTGGTCCCCGTATTCGATGGTCGGAGGTCTCAATGGACCTTCCCGGTAGACATCGTCAGGACCGGTGATTCGATAGAGTAACAGGACTTCCTCGTCCGACAGCCGTACCAGGTTTATGGTGACGCCTACGTCCGCGACCTGTACGTGTTGGTCCATCTGGATAAACCTGGTTGGCCGGGCCGGCGCAGCACAGGAAACGCCTATCAGGACGATAACCGTCAGGAAACCGTACGCGATTTTAGTCTTGGTCTGGTGTGTAATAGGCATAACTGTTTTTCCGAATTCGCTGAATTTCACGGTAATTGATTATAACACACTTCAGGGCAAAAGCATGCCCCGGATGTTAGAACATCTCAAGAAATTCATACGCCACCTCATCCAGGGGGGCTCAGACCCCTCTCCTTTTCCACTACCTTGTCATTGCGAGGAACGTAGTGACGTGGCAATCTCCTTCGTCCTGTCATTCCAGCGCAGGCTAGAATCCAGCCCCCCCACCCCTCGTTTTATATCTGTTCCCACCCGTACCGCCCTCGCTCCATCGACCGCTTATCCCGTAGATTTTTATCCCCACACCCACTCGTCATTGCGAGCGTAGCGAAGCAATCCGTTTCTTTCTCACCCTCCGCCCCTCGCCCGTTATTTTTTCCCACCCAGACCGCCCTCGTATCATTTCCGGATAGTCCGCTATTATTATGACCAATTTCCTATAAATCCGGGGGTAACGGGGTACCTTTTAGCTATATTAAATCGTCCTTTGTCCGGGTAAAATTAAGATATATAACAGGTACCGGCGGCTCCGGATAGTGGCCGCTGGCGTTACTTCCCCCGGAGGAAGGTAGTGAATTTAAGGACATCCGTACTGGCGCTGCTGGCTTTTGCCATGGCTGCGGTACTTTTAATCCATTTCGGCTGTATCTGGCTTTTCGGCAGTTTCTACATCTATGAATCGAACACGTATGTACTTCTCGCCGAGACCTCGATAATATTCAGCATCCTTGCCTTTAGCTTCTACTGCTTTGTGAGAGAATTGCGTAAGACCAGGTAGCTTTCCCGTTCGTTTTTCTGCCGTAATTCTATATATTAACTACCGGGTGGTGGTCCCGACGGCGGCGGTGTTGGCGCCAGCAGCGGCAGACCGCCGGCCACGTACAGCGATTGCCCCGTGATGAACGCCGAAAGCTCGGAGGCCAGGAACAGTGCCGCTCCGGCGATGTCCTCCGGCATGCCTATCCTCTGTAAAGGTACTTTCTTACCCATCATGGCGAACATCCCGTCCTGCTGATTTTCCGGCATTTTCCCTATCGCGGCATCATAGAAATGTGTCTTGATGGGACCGGGCAGTATGCAGTTGACGTTGATGTTGAGGGGCGCCAGCGCCGTGGCCAGGTCGTAGGTAAAGCTGATAATAGCGCCTTTGGCGGTGTTGTAGTTGATTTCATGGGCGGGAGGCTGGACAGCCCCTATCGAGGAAACGCCGATAATCTTACCGTATCTGGCTTTCTTCATGTAGGGGACGACGTACTTACAGAACAGGAAATGGCTTTTCAAGTTCAACGCCATAACCCTGTCCCAGGTCTCTTCCTCCATGTCTTCGATAGGTATATGGGCGGCGATTGCCCCGGCGTTATTGACCAGGATATCCGGCTTGCCGAATTCCTTGACGGTCCTGGACACGGCCTGGCTGACCTGCTGGCCGCTGGTGACGTCGCATTTAATAGCGATAGCTTTGCCGCCTTTCTGCTTGATTTCGGCAACAGCTTCTTCGGCATCGTCAATAGCGATGTCGGCGATGGCTACGGCGCAGCCTTCTTCGGCGAATTTTTCCGCCGTGCCTCTACCCATGCCTTTGGCTCCTCCGGTTATAATGGCAACCCTGTCTTTGAGTAGCATGTTCTCCTCCTATTTTCTGGATTATTGTTTTATATATCCCCACCACGCCCCTCGGTTGTTATCTATTCCCACCCTGCCGCCCCGTTACATCATCGGCTTAGCCCGAAGGTGTATCCCCACCCGGTTTCCCCCTATTTTGTATCTTGGTTATTTACCCTCTAATCCGGCGTGTTCCCAACTCTGGAATATCTCCCAGTCACCGCTATATCTATGAACAGCACCGGCTTGTTTATTTTAACGAAGTTGAGCGGCCCGTGCATCATCCCCGCCTCGATGTATACTGATGTGGGCCTGGTAATGATGTGCTTTTCACCCTCCTCACCCAGCGTAATCTCTATCTCCGCGTCAAAATCCCTGGCATCATTTGGGTTCGCCGAGAAAAAGCTCAGGTACTGGGGGAACTCGTGCTTGTGGGGCTGGGTAATCATCGGGTGGGGACGAGTGACGTAAATACTGTCGATGGAAAGGTGCCCGCCGCCGAAGTTTTCCAGGTGCCGAGTGCTCGTAACGAAGGTGCCCGGTCTCTTTTCGACCTCCTTGACTACTTCTGTTGAAAAGTTTTTATCATATTTTCCTTTTGCCATTTTCTCTCCTTTTTATTCCATCTAAATTGGATAAACGGGGCAACTAAAGCCTACCACTCTTTACTGATACCTTCGGGTGTGGTAATTATTCTTTCCGGGCTATCATACCCCTGGTCTATATACATCATCTTCTTGTTTTCCTCCGGTGTGCAGAGTTCCGGATGGGCTTTTTCCGTATGAATGGGCTCCTGCATAACCGTCATGATAACAAAAGGCCGCCTGACCTTCTTGATGACCCACGGGCTGTGAATAAATCCAGCCGGGAGATAGACGAAGCAGGACTTGTCAATGACGTGCAGTTCCTTTTCCTTTCCTAGATAGAACCAGACCTCACCTCCCAGGTCCATGGGGTCATCCGGGTTCGTGCCGACATGTATTACCGCTTCCGCGGTTTTATGCTCGTGTGGCCCGTGCCCCATGTCCTGCCAGCCTTTCATACCCTGAACATTGCGGGGAGATTCGAATACCCAGTGGACATGGTACTGGTGAGAACCCTTGAATTTGTCATTATTGGCCCAGGCTATCTTAACACCGCTGGCGGGCGGGTCTCCGGGCTGTTGACCCGATATTATGTATTTGTCATATTTGTTCTTGGCCATTATTTAGCTCCTTTTAAAACACTTAACATAACTGTAAAAACAATTCACGCTTGCATGGCTTCGAATTGTACCCCTTATTCCTCTTAGATTGGTTTCAGGCGCGGATGCCCCTTCACCGTGTACCAGTATGTCTGCCACCCGACCTTTTCCGGAGGCACCAGCCGGCGGAATCGTTTCCTGGCTTCGGCTTCCTCCGCAATCTCGATGAATCCCGGCGCCACCTGCCCGTCAATCACCTTGACGATAGACTCCCAGTCGACCTCTATCGCCCCGGTGGGACAGAGCTGCTCGCAGTACCAGCACCGGTCGCACCTCTTCCTCTGGATGGGAGGTTCTTCAGCCATATCGATGCTGTTTGTCGGGCAG